>DAOUGB010000131.1:0-41243 GCA_034429595.1 Dehalococcoidales bacterium | reverse complement strand
CCCCAAGCGCCCCGTTTTTAACCGCCAGGTTATACCATTTATCAATATCAGGGTTGGACATTTGCCCGGACCGTTTCTTTTTATGCTCCCAGTGTTCGTTCATCAATTCACCGAATTTCGTTAAGTCGCCTTTCTCCAGGGCTTCTTTGCTCTTGAACCCCAGTTCCTTAACAAAATGGAGGTTGCTGATCATATCTTCATTGTTTTCTTGGCTCTTCTCATGCTGCTCTTTTAAAATCGACGAGGCGGAGCGGCTGTACCCGGTGAAAAACAGCAGCAGGTTATCCTCCAGGTCATACAATATTTCTTTTTCCATCTTCAGCGGGTAAGCGGTTACTTCACCGTTTTTAGCGAATTCAAAACAGGTTACGCCGCCGTAAGCCGCGATGTACTGGTCCTGTTTTCCGATTGGTTCATGTAATTTTTCAATTTCTATATAACAGGCTTCCTCAGCCAGTTCTTTAGGGTGAATTATATCTCTTTTATACGTATGCAGCGCTTTAATCAAAGCCGTGGTAAAACTCCCGGAAGAACCCAGCCCGGTTCCGGCGGGTATATCCGCCATACTGGTTATTTCCATATGGTCTTCTTCGCATTTAGTTAATTTAAGGGCTTCCCGGATGATAGGGTGCCGTATCTGTTCAATCTCACGTACCTTCTCCATCTCGGAGTATTTTATGATATATTCCGGCTGGAAGGTACGGTGCAGCGTTATATAAACATAGCGGTCTATTGCCGCCGCAATTAAAAACCCCCCGTACTTTGCATAGTAGGAAGCTAAATCCGTGCCGCCGCCGCCTAAAGTGACGCGTAAAGGACTGCGCGTTATAATCATGTTTCTTGCTCCCTTAACAAATTGCTTCTCCTGCTGGAAAGGCGTTTATTTTAAAAATAAAATCAATCGCTTTAGCTATTATATTCTTAGGTATAAAATCATACCACTTTGAATATCGTTTTTTACCTAAATTTTTTAGAACTTTATAGGTAATAATGTCACTAAACCCGTTATTTATTTTATAAATAGGTTTGAATCCGGTTAATTCAAAAATTTTTTCTATAGTACGTGGTTCGAAAAAACTAACATGTATTTCAGGAACTACATAATTCCAGCCTATGATATTACTGCGGTGTTTTTCTGCGTTGCCCGTAGTTAAGAAAAATATCCCGCCCAGCTTTAAACAAGAACGAATTAGCATAAAACACTGAATAGGATCCAGGGCATGTTCTAATACTTCGATTGCTGTAACAATATCAAAATAGCCCACGTGCATTTTTAACATCTCATTATTAATAACAGGCAGATTTTGTTTACGAACAAAATCTGCTGCAATTCCTTCTTCATAACCTGTTATCTGGCACTGTTTACGTTCCAATACCCACTTAACTAACCCACCGGTGCCACAACCAAAATCAAGCCATTTGGTATTTTGGTTCAGTGACTGCTTTTTGGTTTTCATTAAATTTTCAACTACTTCTACGATTCCTCTCCACTCATAAATACGTATACTCTCTTGGGGATGATTCATTTCAAATATATAGTCAACCAGATGGTCAGCACCTTTTCCGGCATAGTAATCAGAGTTATATATCTTCAGGTAATCTGTTTCAGGATTTGCCACGAAAGCAAACCCGCAATGTGGGCATTGATATAAATCGTAGCTCTTTTTTATGACTGAACCATTTTTATGCCCCGCATATCTAATATCCGCAGACCCACAAATACGGCAAGTTATTTTTCCGCCGTATTTTTTCATCTCTTTACTTGATACCTTCATCTTACCCATTTTTTTGATAGAGTTCGCGCACTATTTTTAACGCTTCATAAGCATCATTGATATTACCATTAAGCGGCTGATGGGAATTAATGGCAGCAATAAAGGCTTTGAATTCTTCCTGCCATGATTTATCTTCTCCGGGATACTCCCATACTTTTGTATCGGGCGGTCCCATCTGGGGCAGCATTTTATAATATGTTAGTTTTTCCTGCCCGTAGCTGCCGCCAAGGCCGTCTATCTGGAGCTTCCCGTATTTCCCGTATATTTCCAGGCAAAACATGTTCTTCCACTCGGTACAACTGACATGAAGCCAGGCAGTCTGCTGTTTTTCAGTCCTTAAAATCACGAAGGCATTATCATCAACGGGCATATCCCAGAAATATGTATGGATAAACCCGTCCGCATGCACGAAATCACCGAGGAAATATCTTGAAAGGTCAATCAGGTGAACACCCTGGTCGATTAATTCGCCTCCCCCGGAGATTTCAGGATTAGCCCGCCATTCTTTTTCGTAGCCGAGTCTTCCGCCGTGACCGTAACGACCGCGTAAAAACATCAATTCACCGATATCGCCGCCATCAATAATCTCTTTAGCTTTTAGTAAAGCGGGGTGATACCTTAAGTTAAAGCCAACCTTAACCTGTTTATGGGAACGCCGCGCAGCTTCCCAAAAGGGTTTAATCTCCTCATATGAACGCGCGCCGGGCTTCTCAATCAGAACATGTTTACCATGCTCCAGCGCGTATTGGCCGATGGGCGTAAGCAAGTTATTAGTGGTAGAAACGATTACAATATCCACCTCCGGGTGCCCGGCCACCTCTTTCCAATCGGTCACGGCATCGCCGGAGCCGGCCGCCAGGCAGACGTTCTGCGCCCGCGCGATATCTTTATCGCAGGCAACGACAAGCTGGTGTTCCCCGATAGCTTTAGCCCGTTTCATGCCAATGAGGCCACAACCGATAATCGCTATTTTCATCTTTACCTATATTGGAACCCGCCTTATTTTCCCGATGTCATCAGGCACATTAGCCCCGTACTGCTTTATCAGCTTTTTATAGTCCTCACGCACGTGGATAAGCCGCCCCGTTAAGCCGTGATGAGCTTTTTCATCGATGAGGAAATCTATTAGCTCCGTAATCCGGCTCGACGGCGTACCCCCGGTTTTCTCTATCTCCATAGCTTCATTTAAAGCTTTTTCTCCGGCCTTTGAACCGGCCTTAAGGACTTCAGCGGTCATGCGGGTTTTCACCGCGCCGGGAGCTATAGCATTAATCGCTATGCCGGGATAACCGGCCAATTTGAGTTCTTCAGCTATAGTCTCGACCATCCTCAAAATCCCTGTTTTGGCAACGCCGTAAGCGCTAAAGCGCGGCCGGGCATAGGCTGCTCCACCACCGGAGAACATGATGATAGAACCGCGGCCATTCTTTATCATCTGCCGGATAGCGGCCCTGGCGACGATGTAAGAGCCGGTCAGGTTGATGCGGATAGCCGCTTCCCAGTTTTTAGCCGTGATTGACCAGGCATTACCTATCGGGCCCTGGGTGGCGGCGCAATTAATAACGGCGTCAGGCCCCTGATGCCATTTGTTCCGGTGAGACCGGAATACTTTAGCCACATCCTGTTCGTTGGTAACATCAGCCTGAATTATATTAACGTCTAGTTTCTGCCTGGTTATACCATGTTTAAATTTTTTAAGCGTGTCCCGGTTCCTGCCGGCAACACTAACTTCATGCCCTTTACTAATCAGATATTCGGCAATCATCCTGCCTATTCCACGACTCCCGCCAAAAATGATTACGGAAGACACTAAATTCCTCTCCTCTTATCCAATACCCAGCGGTTATCTTGCAGGAATTTCAGGGTTTTTATGATAGAATCCTTAATATTTTCTTTGGGTTTCCAGCCGGCATGATTAATCTTCGAGGTATCCAGAAATATAAAGGGATTATCGCCAACCCATCCCCGGTCGCCGCCGCCGTAAGTGATTTTTGGCTTCAATCCAAGATGAGCCGTAATCCAACCGATAGAATCATTAACCCGGCAATATTCGCTAGTACCCAGATTCAGAACATTCACTTTATCCTTGAAATGAGCGATACTAAAAAGCATGGCATCCAGGCAGTCCTGTACATAAAGATAAGACTTTCTCTGCGTACCATCACCCAAGACAGATAATTCCCGGGGATTTTCTAAAAGCTTTTTATAAAAATCGTAGACATGCCCGTGCGTATAACGTTCCCCGAGTATGGAAACGAACCGGAATATCCATGCTTGAAAACCGAACCCTTCACAATAGGCTTCAATCATCCCCTCGCAGGCTAATTTGGATGCCCCGTATAAAGATGTTTGTACAGGAAACGCCGCATCCTCCGGCGTGGGGATAATTTTAGCTTCTCCGTAAATAGACCCGGTGGAGGCGAACGCAATCCCGGTGATTTTATTGCTACGCATCGCCTCAAGCACGTTGAATGTGGCAATCGTGTTCTGCCGCAGGTCCTTCTCCGGATGGTCCAGCCCGAAACGCACGTCCGCATTGGCCGACATGTGAAAAACAAAATCACAGCCGGCCATGGCCTTTTTTAAAGATGCCGGATTCAGGCAGTCATCTTCTATCAGACGGAATTTTGATGATTTTTTGGCGTTTGCCAAAAACTCTGCCATGCCGGTGCTTAAATTATCGTAGGCCGTCACCTCATGCCCGTCGGCCAGTAAACGGTCAGTTAAATTGCTCCCGATAAACCCGGCCGCGCCGGTAATGAAGTATTTCATCGTGATGGCTCTTTACTTGACTATTACTTTTTAATGTTACAGCGGATTCCTACGGATAAATTACAGAAAAAGAAGGGTATTGGAAAGGGGAAATAACGCTTCCAGCTTATAGCAAAACCGGCGTTTTTTAACTCCTCAATTATTTCATAGCAAGTATTGACATGTTCGCTTTTAATAAAAAAATCATATGAAGTTTTATAGGTTTTTTCAAATATTCTTCTGGCAGAAATCCTGCTGGCCAGAGAATAGGCCAGCCCCCCCTGACAGGGAATAACCAGATCCCAAAAACCATTTGGCTTTATCAGCCTTTTCACTTCGCGTAAGGCCTGGGGCAGATTTGGCAGATGCTCCAAAACATGAACAGCGATGATCCGGTCGAAATATTCGTTAGGTAAATCCTGTTGTTGCTGAATATCGCCGATAATTATTTTAACCGGGGGGAACCGACGCTGTGCCTGCTCGGCCATATCCGCTCTTAACTCCAAGCCATAGTAATCTTGACGCGATAAATCCTCGAATTTAATGTGTTCGCCTAGCCCGACGCCGATCTCAAGGGTGCGGCAGTTATCCGGCAGTTCTGATTTACGAAACGCGCCTACATGATTAAACTTTTCAATAATGGAATACTTGTTAGGCAGTATTTTATGCCATGTTATCATATACTCTTCTCTTATACGCTTTTGCTCCTCGGTTAGAGAAGGTAATTTTTTAGGCCATTTCTCGCTATATGTCATAGACTTTTAAAACTCCCCCAAATTGCCGGTAATTTAATGTTGTTTCATTTCTCGGTCTCGGGGCCTTCACTGCCAAAACCGATTGCCTCATCTATGATGAAGCTGGGCCTCTGTTTTACCTCGTCGTATATCCTGGCGAAGTATTCCCCCATGATACCGAGACTCAATAGCTGGATACCGCTTAAAAATGAAATTAAAATGACCAGTGTAGGATTACCCCAGGGAATGTTGACATTTGCCAGTCTTGTTATCAGATATGTTATGCCAAGTAGAAAACTTAATGAAGAAATGATGATTCCCAGAATGGATATCAGGTGCAGGGGGTACTTGGAAAAAGAGAAAACACCATTGAACCCGATACGTAAAGAGCCAAAGAATCTATTGTATTTGCCTTTACCCACCAACCTCTCGTCACGATGATAAGGTATACCTATCTGGTTAAAGCCCACATACGCTACTAACCCGCGTAAAAAACTATCATGTTCTTTGAGTTGCTTTAGTTTCTCGATCACCTGTTTACTCATCAGGCGGAAATCCCCGGTATTACGGGGGATATTCACCTCGGCAATTTTGTCAATTACCCAATAACCGATAGAAGCCACCATCCGCTTTAGCAGCGTCTCTCCTTTGCGGCTTATTCTCTGGGCATAAACCACATGATAACCCTCCTGCCACTTGGCAACCATATCTTTAATTAGTTCCGGAGGGTCCTGAAGGTCTGCATCAATCACGACACAAGCATCGCCTGAAGCGTAATGTATACCTGCCATCGTGCAGGCCGGCTGGCCGAACCGGCGCGACATTTTCAAAAGCTTAATTGATGGATTTTCTTTGCGCAAATCCATCACGCATTGTTCGGTATTATCTTTACAAGGATCCAGAACAA
Organism: Dehalococcoidales bacterium; assembly: GCA_034429595.1. Lineage (GTDB taxonomy): Bacteria > Chloroflexota > Dehalococcoidia > Dehalococcoidales > RBG-16-60-22 > RBG-13-51-18. The sequence continues at coordinate 35,076 of DAOUGB010000131.1, read as the reverse complement.
ATATGACCTCGTAGGCGCAGCCCAATTCACGGATAACCGATGTTAACCTATCAACCAGGGGCTTGATATTCCTTTCTTCATTATAAACAGGCACCACTATTGATAGCTTGTAGTCACTGCTCATGCCTTAATACTCCCATTAATGGACTGAATGCTGAAGTAATCCCAAAGACTTAACTTCTTCAAAGCAAATTAAGTTAAAATAATAATAATAGCCTTCTCGAATTGATATTACATGATAATGCGGAACAGCTTAAAAAGAACCCTCCCGGGTACTCTTATTACGATAAGTTGGCTATAGTATAAAAGGTTCTATCAGATTAATCAATATCAACGCATTTCCTATAACATGGCAGTTTGAACTTATCAAGGCAGTATGCTAGAATTGCCTAAATTAATTTATACCTATCACAAGCAAAAACAACCTTAATATGTATCTTGGGTCCGGTCATTTGATATCTATTGTGCAAGCGCCCTGAAGCAAAGTCGCTACATCTTAAATATTTGGCAATCGGAGATATTTTATGTCAAAAAAGCGATCGCGGGAAAAGTTCCTCGAGCTTAAAAATGACCCCGATAAGCGTATGAATATCGGGGTGTTCCTGCTTTTCCTGGTTGTGCTGTCTTGCGTTTATTTCCCGGTATTCAGCAGTCATTATGTATATCATGATGATTATTATTACTGGGCCTACCAAAAAGGACTCAATCTTAACCATCCGCAATTCAAATTTACTCTGCAAATTGGCAGACCGGTGGGCGGCATTATCGTAACCGGGGTGGGCCTGCTGGTCAATACCATTAAAGATGCCAACATAGTTAGATTCTTTCTTGTTGTCATCTTAAGCATAACCGCATATCTGGTTTATGCCTGGATGATAAAAAGTTCCTTCAAACCGCTACATTCCCTGCTGCTTACGTTGGCTATTTTTACCTTACCGGCATTCCAGGTGATGGTGACTTGTTTGGTAGCCTCCTCATTACTTATCGCTGTTTTGACCGCGGCCATAGCCGCGCTATTCGCGTTTAAAGCGGTATCGGCTAAATCGATACGGGGGATAATTACCGGTAAATATACGATTCTCGCAGTTGTATTCTTAATTGTTTCTCTGGCAACTTATCAAACGTCCGCCATGTTTTACTGGGTCTTCATTGCCATCATGATATTGAGCTTGAACGCCGGTTCCTGGAGGAAACATCTCCGGTCAATTATCTCTCTCTTTGTGATTAACTTTGTTGCCGTGGCAATTTACTTTGCTATCTCATCATTATGGGCAATCAGCCTGCAGGATACCAGCATTGCGGCTACTGCTTCCACCTATCAATTCGCGCTCGCTACAGACGTTTTAAATAAAATATCGTGGTTTTTCAACGCACCAATGGTAGATGCAGTGAACTTATGGAACATATTCCCGGTGAAAGCGGTTTTATATTGTTTTATCTTCATTTTTATCGCCGGTATGGCCTGCGAGATTATTAATTCCCTTAAAAATCTACGCCTTGCTCCCGCTGAAGGAAAACCGGAAACCATCACTCCAAAAGGCATCCTGTCCAACTGCTTGCAAAAATTCGGATTCCTTATCATTTTATTTCCATTAAGCTATTTACCAAATCTTGTGGCCAAAGGGGCAACCTTTTCGCCTTACAGAGCTCTGCTTGCTCTTTCACCTTTTATAATCCTGGTGCTTTACTGGGCATTAAGTCAGGTTCTTCATTTCATCTGGTCTACGAAAAAAGAGTTTATTATCAGCCTGGTGGTTGGCATTACCGCTCTCACCGGTCTATTCAGTGCAAAGTATACGTCATTAAATCATTTAGTCGTTCCTTACACGTCAGAACTAAAATATGTCGAGCATGCGCTCAAGTCAGCTGACTTAACGCAATATAAAGAGATACACCTTATTTACCCGATAGTAAGCAACCGGAGACAAGAGTTCGGGAACTTATCGACCGCCTTCTGGCAGGATATTCCCTGGATTATAAAATGCGCGCTAAGAGAGATTGGTAAAGAAAACCAGTGGGAGCAATTCAAGGGTTCCATTTCCAGCGGTAAATGGGATGAACCCATACCGTCAGATAATCAGACACTGATAATCGATATGACCAACTTGCCCAATACTCAACTAAAATGATAATAAGTAATGAGGCATAAACAAGAAGACCGATTTTAAAATCGGTCTTCTTACAGGTTTCTAACTTACAGCAAATGCCGTTTTATACCCTGATACAGGCTACCTCATGCCCATCCGATATCGTCCGCAGCGGCGGCACCGCCTGGCTGCATTCCGGGATAGCCATAAAGCAGCGCGGATGGAAAGAACAGCCGGCCGGCGGATTTAAGGGGGTAGGCACTTCACCTTTAAGAATAATTCTTTCCCGGCTCTCTTCTACAAACGGGTCGGCAATAGGTACGGCGGAAAGCAGCGCCCGGGTATAGGGGTGCAGCGGATTTTCATAAAGTTCCCTGGATTTGCATATTTCCATAATGCGCCCAAGGTACATTACCGCCACGCGGTCGCTGATATGGCGCACCACCGAAAGGTCATGGGCGATAAAGAGATAGCTTAGTTCCTCGTTTTTATCCTGGAGTTCTTCCAGCAGGTTGATAATCTGCGCCTGAATCGAGACATCGAGCGCAGAGATAGGCTCATCACAGACGATGAGCGAAGGGGCACAAGCCAAAGCACGCGCCACGCCGATACGCTGTCTCTGCCCGCCGGAAAACTCATGCGGGAAGCGGTCGCTCATGGCGGGGTCGAGACCTACGATACGGAACAGCTCGTCTACGCGGTCCTTAAAGGCGCCTTTTTCAGGATACAAGCCATGAATCTTTAAAGGCTCGCCGATAATACTGCCAGCGCTTTGCCGCGGGTCCAGCGATGAGTAAGGGTCCTGGAAGATAAGCGCCATATTGCTGCGTACATCTCGCAATTTCTTTTCCGTCATCGTGGCGATGTCATGCTCCTGGAAGAGCATTTTACCGCCCGTGGGGCGGTACAGCCCCAGGATACAGCGCCCGATAGTCGTTTTGCCGCAGCCGCTTTCCCCTACCAGTCCCAGCGTTTCATGTTTCTTTAACTTGAAGGAGACGTTATCGACAGCTTTAACGTCGGCCACCTTACGACGGAAAAGCCCCCGGGTGACCGGGAAATACATTTTTAACTCGGAAACATCCAATAAGACATTATTACCGTTTTGCTGGTTCATGTACTTTCTCCTTGGTGTTTACATAGCAGCGTATGAAATGATTTTCCCCAACAGCCGTAAGATCCGGCCATGGTTCTTTCATGCATCTTTCTACCTTCCACTGGCAGCGCGGCAGGAAGGCGCAGTTCGGCGGCATATTCATCAGGTTGGGCGGCAAGCCGTGGATAGGCACCAGTTTGTGACCTTCTTCTTCATCCAGCCGGGGGATGCAGTTAAGCAGGCCGATGGTGTAAGGATGACGCGGATTACTGAAAATGTCTTTGGTCGTGCCTGATTCTACAATACGGCCGGCATACATGATATAGATACGCTGGGCGTAGCGTGCCACCACACCCAGGTTATGGGTGACGATAACCAGCGAGGTACGGAAGCGATGAACCATATCTTTCATCATTTCCAGGAGCTGGGCCTGGGTGGTAACGTCCAGCGCGGTGGTCGGCTCATCGGCGATAAGAATCTTGGGGTTGCAGGACAGGCCCATGGCAATCATCACACGCTGGCGCATGCCGCCGCTAAAGGTATGCGGATAATCATCGATACGCTTTTCCGCACTCGGGATACCGACCATGCTCATCAACTCGATAGCACGCTTGTGCGCCGCTTCTTCGCTGATTTTCAGATGCAGTATCAGCATTTCTTTCAACTGCTGACCGATGGTTAAGACGGGGTTAAGTGAGGTCATCGGTTCCTGGAAAATCATGGCGATTTTAGCACCGCGGATAGAGCGCATCAAAGGCCCGTTGGCAGGAAATTCAAGGAGATTTTGCCCCTCGAACATGATTTTACCGCCGGTAATTTTTCCGGGCGGATTTATGAGCTGCATTACGGAAAGCTGACTGACCGACTTACCGCAACCGCTTTCACCCACCAACCCAACGATTTCCTGTTCATCGATATAGTAGGAAACACCATTGACTGCCTTGACGATGCCGCTCTCCGTCTTGAACTGGGTCTCGAGATTTTCTACTTTTAATAGTTCTTTCATTTTCACATCCCGCTTTTCAAGATTATTTATTTTTTTGCATCGCCGCTAGTTCATCAAGCCCGATAATACCCTCGGATACGACTATTATACCAACTTTTAAATTTAATTAACACTTTAAGTGACGCAGCGTGTCTTTAGATGTTTTGGTATATTATAATACCACTCCCGCAAAGAGGCAAGTCCCACGAATAAAATACTTCACCCGGGGGACTTCGAATGTATCATATGTTACTTTTTTTCTAGATTTTAAGCGGTTTAGCCGTTCAGCCTTAGCGCCTGGGCGCTCAAGCGTTTCACAATATTCATTACTGCCAGTCCCATGACGATGACGATGGCAACAAGGATTACCACGTAGATAGCCACCGACCCGAAATCTACGCCAAGCACGCTTAAATCCGTCACCGGCTTGATAACGTAATAAGTGGGGAAAATATAGCCGACCCAGGAGGGAATCTGCGGGAACAGGAAAACAAAAGCGGGTCCGAAGAGCAGTAACCCCCCGAATTTCCAGAAGGCGTACAGGGTGTTCATGTCTTTTACCAGGGCGCCGGCCAGCAACCCTATTTCCGCCGCCATGATAGCGCCGAGCGCCAGCACCAGGACCAGCGCCAGGGGCGAACTGCCAAAACTCGTGCTGATGGACAGGGTCAAAATGCCCATGATAATCGCCAGAACGGCGCCAACGATGCCTTTAGCCGTAAAGATATCCCCGATAGTAGCGGGGGTAACGTTGAGGGCTTCCAGCGTGCGGCGCTGTTTTTCATGAATGAGCGACGATGCCGGCAGCATCAAACCGCCGTAGAACACCGCCAGCAGTACCGTCAGGGGCAGGAGCCGGTCGTTCCAGGGCACACTGGATTCATCGCCCAGGGGAATGGACTCGATGTTCACCGGCAGCACGGCGCCGGTCATGTCACGGATAGCCTCATCCAGAGCCACCGGGATCAATGCCCGGTTCTGCGCCAGGCTTTCGCCCCAGACATAGGCTTTGAGTTTGACCGTGCCCGTCGATAGTACGGCATCGAAATCAACAGGCAAAACAATACCCATGTCCAGCGAGCCGTCAGCGGTAGCCGCTCTCAATCCGGCTTCATCCTGATAAATTTTTACACTGATACTCTCGGAGGCCTTCAGCCTTGATGTAAGCGGCGAGTTTCCCTGGTCGTAAATTCCAAGTTTGGCGCGGTCGGAAAAGATATTGCCGAAGGCCAGATTAACAAAGAGCGCCAGTAAAATCGGCATGACCACGGCCATAATCAGCACCAGGTCTTTGGGCCCGTGAAAAACCTCCGTCTTGATCAGTGTCCAGATACGTTTGAAGCTCATCGGTAGCGCCTCCTCAAGGTTGCCATCCCGGCCCAGATAACTACAATGGTAAAAGCCGCCAGAATAACCAGATTCATACCCACATCCCCCCAACCGGCGCCGTAGTTAGCCACCCGGCTCACCGTATCGGTCAGGTAAAACGACGGGATGACTTTAGCCCAGTCTGATATCAGGCCGGGTATGGCCGCGCCGAAACCCGGCACCGCCAGAAGAATTAAAATCAGAATGCCCCACCCCGTTACCGCGTTGACATCACGCGTTAACGAAGCCAGCAAAAAGCCGATGCCCACTACCATCAGGCAGCCGATGACCAGCGTGGTCAGGATAATGAGCGGCTGATGGCTGAATCCCCCCACCAGCGCCATAAACAAAACAGCCTGTGCCAGGGCCAGCCCCACCCCCAGTACCCCTTTGGCTATAAACAGGTCGGAGGTGCTTAAGGGTGTAATCAGCAGCGCGCGGGCGGTGCCTTGCTCTATTTCCGTGGCAATCAGGCTGGCGAGCGTCAGAATCTCCACCAGCAGGATGAACACCGCCAGTAGCGGCCGCATGCGGTCGCGCAGGGCTATTTGATTTCCCAGCATGTCCGGCCCGAGGATTTCTTCCGTGGTATCGAAATTCAACGCCTGCCCCGTCTGGGTATAGGCCAACTCCTTGACCAGTATCTCGACGATGTTGCTGGTTTCCGCGGGCGCCGTGGACGCGTAATAGACCTTGATATCCGGTTTGCCTCCGGCTGCCCACGTATCCATGATATCCGGAGGCATGGCGATAGCTACCTGGTAATCGCCGTCAAGAACAGCCTGCTGGAGCGATGCTTCATCCGGATAAAACTCGATGTCAACGCCTTCATGTTCGGTAAGCTGGGTGAAGGCGGGCGGTACCTCCGGCGCGTACAGCGCCAGGCTGAAGCTTTCATCCAGCTGTGCCGGCAGCACGAAATAGATACCGATATACATCAGCAGCCCAACGACGGTAATCAGCAGGTAAAACCGGTTGCTCTTAAAGAGCGCCAGGTCTTTTTTGAGTAAAGCCTTGATAACACGCGCGTTCATTCGGTAAGCCTCCGGCCGGTCACTTGAATGAAGATATCTTCCAGCGTCGCCTCTTCACTGTGGATGGTGACCACCTTTTCCCGCTGGAAAAGGGCTTCGATATTGCGGGCGGTATCCGGGGTATCCATACTGATTTCACGCTTTTCCAGGCCGGCGCCGACGGCTACTTCCGCCACAACCGACCGCTTGCCGTACTGCTGCTTGAGATGGTGCGGCGTATCCAGCGCGGCAATCTTGCCCTTATCCATAAAAGCCACGCGGCGGCACAGCTTATCCGCTTCCCACATATCATGCGTCGTCAGGAAAATCGTTGCGCCGCGGTCGCGTTCCTCCAAAATAATATTATCAATAGCCTCCGATGAAACAGGGTCCAGCCCGGCGGTCGGCTCATCCAGGAAAATGATTTTAGGCGTGTTCACCAGCGATCGCGCCACCATCAGGCGCTGTTTCATGCCCTTGGAATAGCCGGCAACTTTATCCTTCTCCCGGCCGGCCAGCCCGACGCGCTTTAAAAGAGCGTAGCCGTCAAAGCTTTTTACCCTAAAAAGGTCGGCAAAGAGCCCCAGATTATCCAGGGCGGACATCTGCTCATAAAGGTTGGTCTGCTCAAAGCAGACGCCTATCTCCGCGCGCGCCGTCCGCGTTTCTCTGGAAATATCCCGCCCCAGCAAAACGGCTCGCCCTTCCCGCGGCAGCAGCTGGCCGGTAAGCATCTTGACGGTGGTGGTTTTGCCGGCCCCGTTGGGACCGAGAAACCCGAGAATTTCCCCGGCGCCGACCTCGAAAGAAATGTGGTCTACCGCCAGCAAATTACCGTAGCTGTAAGTCAGGTTCTCAACGATAATGGATTTTTCAGTCATACTTTTATTGTTCCCCCTTCCGGAAAAGGTCGATATCTTTTTTCAGAAAACCAAAATAAAACAGGCGGGCAAGCTGTTCGATAAAATCAAGATTACTCGGAAACTGCTTCATAAAATCCGGCTTGGCTCTTAAACCCGTCTGAATAATATCCAGATAAGCCAGTAAAGCGTCGTCATTAATGGCAGGCTCGATATAGCCCTGCTTTTTACCGTCGGCCAGCATCTCTTTCCAGAGCGGCTTTATCTTCTGCTCGAAAATTTCATCGACAAAGGGCACGATTTTCTTATCCTGGCTGATAAGTTTTTCGATGATTTCCGAATTCATTTTTTCCGCGATTGCCATCTTGCCGCTGATAATACCCGCCAGTTTCTGCGGAAAAGGCAAATCTGAACGGATAAGAGCGCGGTTGCGCTCCAGATTCTGGCTCGTGAGGTCTTTGATAATCTCAAAAATCAGCGTTTCACGGTCGCCGAAGTGGTTATATATCGTCGTCGGGGAAACGCCCGCCTCTGCGGCGATAGCTTCTATACTCACCCGCTTAACATCATGCGTGCGGGTGAATAAAGACTTGGCGGCGAGGATTATCTTGTCACGCTTTTCCTGCTGTTTATCCGTGGTTTTCATTGTAGTATTGTAGCATTTTACTACAATACTACAACTATGTCAATACCTCAAGCAGCTTATTTATAATTCATCCTTTATACGCTCTACCGGCGTTCTATCCTATAACACCGCTTTTAATTTATATCTATATTTTACGCGTTCTTTACGTTGTTAACGTTTGAATTTATGCCTTATTTACACTTCCGGCAATAAGCTAAGGCACAAAGCTCTTAATCCCGGAATCTACCCATAACTAAGAGGAATAGTAAAATGGCGGATATCCTGGCATTTAAGGCTGTTAACAACCTGGAAGTTGCCGTCGGCCCCCAAAAACTGGGGGAGATATTTCTCGATCTCGGCTATCTTACGCCAGCACAACTCAACCACGCGCTGGCATACCAGGAACAAAAGGGCGGGCGGCTGGGATGGATTCTGGCGTCTCTGGGTTACATTTCCAGGCTAGAGCTGTATGCAGGGCTGGCCAGGCATCTGTCCCTGCCATTTGAAACAGATACGGTATATATCCGTCAGAAAATCAATAGACCGCTGGTAATGATGCTGACCCACGAAGAAATTGTACGGCACCAGGTAGTGCCTTTTTCCCTTGAAGGCGATACCCTGTCCGTGCTTACCGCGGAACCATACAGTCAAGCCGCAATCGCTCTTCTTCGGAAAAGATTCGGGATAAAGGACATAAGTCAGATCGTCGTTACCGACCTCGATATCATGAAACTTTCCGAGGAACTGTACCGGGCAAGCATACTGGATACATCGATTAACGGATTACTGCACAGAAATCCGGATGAATCCGCCTCCAGAGTGTTTACCCGGCCGCAGCTGATAATTCCGGCGGTCATTCTTGTCGGATTGGCCGTCTGGCTTTACTTCAGCGCCGATACCCTGATGATATCCCTGCTTTATCTCATCCAGCTTTTCTTTACCGTACCGATATTATTCAAAATGATGCTGGTCATCTACGGCAAAACAAAAGGCCGGAAAACCGGCACGGTACAAGCCGGCCTGCCTTATGATGAACACGACCTGCCCGTATATACCATCCTTATCGCCGCTTATAAAGAAAAGGAAGTCATTGGCAACCTTATCAAATCCATCAAAAAGCTTGACTACCCGGAAGACAAGCTGGATATTATCCTGCTGCTGGAAGAAAAAGACGATGAAACCCTGCAAGCCGCCAAAGCGGAAAAGCCGCCGGCCAACTGGCGGTTCCTCGTGCTGCCGGATAGCATACCGAGGACCAAACCCAAGGCTTTAAATTACGGCCTCAATTTCGCCAAAGGCGAATATCTGACCATTTACGATGCCGAAGACCTGCCGGAACCTGACCAGCTTAAGAAAGCAGTGGAAGCCTTCAGGACACATTCCGATGATTACATTTGCTTTCAAGCCGCGTTAAACTATTTCAACAAAAATGAAAATTTCCTGACTAAAATGTTTACGCTGGAATATTCCAGTTGGTTCGATTGCCTGCTGCCCGGGCTGTTCCGGGCGGGGCTGCCCATACCGCTTGGCGGAACCAGCAACCACTTCGATTTAGCCAAACTAAAGCAAATCGGGGCATGGGACCCATTCAACGTCACGGAAGACGCTGACCTTGGCATCAGGGCTTCCGTCAGGGGCTACAAAGTGGGCGTCATAAATTCTACCACCTATGAAGAAGCAAATGCTCGACTGAATAACTGGATAAGGCAGCGCTCCCGATGGGTCAAAGGCTATATGCAGACCTTCCTGGTGCACAGCCGTCATCCGTTAAAAGCCTTAAAAACCATGGGCTTCAAGAGGCTGTTCAGCTACGCCCTGCTCATCGGGGGAACTCCAGCCACTTTCCTCATCAGTCCTATCATGTGGCTACTTTTCGCGGTTTCTTATTTCGTGGATACCACCAGCTTCTTTGATGTCCCCGCGTCATTGCTCTACCTGGCAGGCTTCAACCTCATCGCAGGAAATATCATCGTTATGGCTATCGCTGTAACGGGCGTATTCCCCAGGAAAAACTATAAACTCATGCCTTACGCCATACTGTGCCCCGTTTACTGGATGCTGCAATCGGTAGCAGCTTACAAGGGACTCCGGCAGCTGCTGGTAAATCCTTTTTACTGGGAAAAAACGACCCACGGCATAACCGGAAGTATTCCGGTCTCTCAAACGCTTGATATCCCGAACGATGCATCGAAGCTCGTGGTTATCAAAACAACAGGCAGGGGGTGACTTTACCACGTAAAGACAAGCCCTGTTAGCGCAGATGGCGCACGCTTCATTTATCCGGTAATTCCGGAAAGACCGGTTGCACAACGGCAGTCATACACCATATTATTATATAAAAAGGTAAAAGGACTTTTATGTTAATCGGCTACCTGATTTTCATGGTCTTTATGGCATTTATCCTCGCCCTGTGGGAAATCCAGATTGAGGGGAAGGAAGGCTGGGCGGCTAAACTACCCGCCTGGCGGATTGAAAAAGGCTGGCCCACCAAAATCATGGGCGGCCGCCCGGTCACCGGCTACCATGTCTATATGACCGTCTTCATGTTAGCCATTGTCCACCTGCCGCTTTTCTTCGTCACCTGGAGCTGGCGGCTGGAATTTCTGTTGCTCGGCTTTTACAACGGGATGGTATTGATTGAGGACTTCCTCTGGTTCGTTTTCAATCCCGCTTACGGGATAAAGAACTTCCGCAAAGGGAAAATCTGGTGGCACAAAACGTGGTGGGGCCCGGTTCCGTCTTTATACTGGATTTTAACCATCGTCGTCGTGGTGCTGATATACTTCGGACGGACGGCAATTTAAATATCGTTCACGGTTTTTTATCGATTTCGATAATAATCCGGAATCTGAATTTCCTGGGCGGTGGTTTCTCGCGGTAACCCCCATAATGATTGTTTTTAAAGTCCGCGCACCTGAATTCCCGGGGCAGCAGCTTGCCAATGGTCAGCGACTGTCCATTCAGGTCATCAGGGCGTTTGGTCCACTGGTCTACCAGCAGGCAATCATCATTAAAGTCAAAGTAATGATAGCCGATACCTTCAAGTTCCCGCTTTTCCGCCAAGAGAGTGTCCTTTGTGAAAATTATTACTTATTGGCAGGCCCCCCGATGAGAACCGGAGAGCCTGCCATGATGAATCCAACGCTATCTTTAAGCAATACCGATAGGTCCCACCGTGTTTTTTGTTTTCTTAAAGAGCGCTAACGCGGACACGGCGATGAATATCGCTGACATCAGCAAGAGAATACCGACATTTCCGGATACGGACGGGCCATAAATTACATCGAGCATACCGCTCCCGAAGTAGGTGGCCGGCAAATAAACCCCGGCAACTTCATAAAAAGCCGGCAGGATTTCCCGCGCATATATCAGCCCGGAAGATACCAGTTGCAGCGGGAAAAGCAGCAGTACCATCACGCCCGTTCCGATGGTCCCCAGCCAGTTGCTGAACATCTGGAACAGGGACAGGAAAGTAAAAAGCCCGATGGAAAGCAAAAACCAGGCGGCGGCTAATCCCTGGTTGAATGAGATATCGAAACCGGCCGCAAAACTTATAACAATCCCGGGAACAATTAAGGAATAAATGATGTTCGTCACCAGGCCGGTTAAATACAGCTCGCCTTTGGAATACCGGGCCGCAATAGAATTAAAAGCCAGTGAATGTGTGATGGTCATGATGACGCTGCCGATAAAATAGGTCAGGAAGATATAAAGAGGCAACGCCGTCTTGGCAAATCCTTCTGAATCATTGACCTTTTGCATATCGGCGGCAATCGGGGAAGCCTTCAAGGCAGCAAAAGCCTGGCTGAAAGCGTTACCGATGGCGGTAACGGTATCTTCCGGCAAGCCGGACTGGCTTAAAGAGGCTAAAGACTTCTTTTGTATCGTTTCTTTAATTGTATTAAAGGCGCTCTCGTTCAGTGTCTGGTTGATGCTTTTGGCCGTTGCTTCCATTAGTTGCTTGGTCATACTGGGCGCAGCCTGGTTGATGTAATACGCTATTTGAGCGCCGCCCTGCTGCAGCCGGGCGGTAAAATCACCGGCGATATGAATAACCATGTTGCAATTGCCGTTATCCATATCTTCCAGTGATTGAGCGAGTTCAGAGGATACTTCCGTTTTAAAAGGCAGGGTTTTACCCAGCTGGTCGGCAATCTGGCTCCCCATGACTGCATCTTCATTCACGATATCGATTTTCAGGTCGAAAATCCGGGTGTCCCCTTCATTTACGGCGGGAATAGCGATGGAAAAATACACGATTTGCCAGACCAGCGGTATCAACAACCCGGCCAGAAATAATTTGTTTTTAAATAATGTCCTGATAACGCTCATTCGAGTTATCCCCTTTCCTCATTCATTTTCTACTTTTTATCGCTTCTCTAGCCTGAACAGCCTCTTGCTCATATAATATTTTGATTGAACGCTCAACCAATAATTTTGTTAAAAAAATTCAGACCTCCGGTTACCTCTGTTCAATGCCTTTCAAGGTATTATTAAACACCTCTTCAATATACTCCGCCCTGGTAATACTGCTCGATTTAAAGACTTCCCGGGTAAAGTGAAACATGACCACGTTAGCCAGCATGCACCTGGCGGTAACCTCGGAATTGTGAGGCCGGAACTCTCCCCTGCTGATACTGCCATCGATGTATTTTTTCAGGAGAGACACCCCTTCCTGGCATAAATTCGCCCAGGCGTCGCTGATTTCAGGATCGAAAGCGACATCGCGGATAAGAATCTTTACCAGGGATTTCTTGGCATCGAGCGTATCCAGGAATTTGTTAGCGATTTCCTTTAATACCTTATTCGCCGGCATGTTTTCCCGGTCCGCCAGTATTTCCCGTAGAGCAGGTAAGAAACTGTGATGCTCTATAGTGACAACGAGCAGGTCTTTTTTGCTCTTGAAATAGTGGTACATTAAGCCCTGGGAGATACCGGCGGCTTCGGCTATATCTTTGATGGAAGTGCCATTGAATCCTTTAGACGCAAAGACTTCCAGCGCGGTATCCAGGATTTGGAGCCGCCGTTCTTCCGCCTGTATTTTTCTCGAATTAGGTCTATTATCAGTCTGTACTTTCATTGAACATCTATTCAACGAATATATTAACATCGCCGTACCGCCCTGTCAAGAGCTAATTTTAAGCCGGACGGGGAAAATAAATAGCCGGGGTATTGACAATAGAACATCTGTTCTATATAATAGGTAGACGCCTATTAAGGTGTCCGCCGGAGGCGGACGGATGAGGTAAAGTGAAAACAAATAATCATATATAGCTGATGATAAACCAAATCAAAAAACGAAAACGGGTAAAAGTGAGGCTATTTGCCATAAATTAAAAAACGAATATCTGAAGCTGATTAGCTTCAATAAAAATCCACAAAAAAAGAATCCCTTAAAATCGAAAAAACAAATCGTAGCTGAATCATCCCCTCTCCCTGTCGACGGGAAGGGGGAAAAGGGGCGGGGCAACTTACAGCCAAAAGCTTATAGCTTACAGCCTTAAAAATTGAGAGGATAAAAAGGAAATGGGAAAAATGATTGCTTACTGCGGACTGATTTGCACGGATTGCGGCGCCTACATCGCCACGCAGACCAATGACAGTCAAAAGAAAAGGGAAATCGCCGCGGAATGGACGCAGAAATACCATCACCCGTTTAAGCCGGAGGACATTAACTGCGACGGATGCCTGCCGGATACCATCAAAACTATCGGCCACCTCAATGCCTGCGCGGTAAGAAAATGCGGGCAGAAAAAAGGCGTGCAAAACTGCGGCTGGTGCGCTGACTATTCCTGCGATAAAACGAATGATTTCTTTAAGATGGTGCCTGCCTGCAAAGAGACGCTCGATGCCATAAAGCAATCGAGGCATTAAGGCGAATCAAAATTAAACGGGGTGTCAAAGAGGGGCATTGCCAGTTATCATTGCCACGGGCTCCCGATTGTTTAAGAACTGAATCTATCTAACGGGTCGCCCTCGCAATGACAGAAAAACGGAGAGGGGCAGGAGTGAGTAAAGTAGATTATGAAGAGGAAATTGACATGGCAACAAACAATGTAACTGAAAAAGCAATGAAAATTCTATGCATCTCCGCGGCGAATATGAAATATGCCGGGGATAAAAGCGCCTCGCTAATAGCCTGCTGGATTATTGAAAACATTATTAAAACCAAACTGCAGAGAAGTGACGCGCAGGTAGATGTTGTCAAGCTGGTTGATGCTAACTTAAGTCCGTGTACCGGCTGTGGAGAATGCTTCCGGACCGGCCATTGCTGCACCGATAACGATTTTAACCGTATCTATACTCAAATAGTCGCGTCAGACGCGGTGTTTATCATTTCCCCGCATTACACCCCTATTCCCGCCAAGCTCTGCATGCTGCTGGAGAAAATGGAACAGATATCCTTCCTGCCCTGGTTCCAGGATAATAGCCGCCGGCCCAAGGTGCAAAAGATACCCGTGGGCATTATCGCGCACGGCGGCGGCAGTGACGATGCGGCCCTGCGTTCTTATAAAGCCATGGTGCTGGACACAATCGCCAATGCCCTGCAGACCATCATGATGGAAGTGGTGGGCTTAAACGAGACATGGCCTAACGGCATAGTATTCCCTGTAAAAGAGGTGAAAAAGGATAGCGGCAAAGCCTTCCCCATTCAGCATTACGATTGGGCTGATATAGAAAACAGGGTCGCCCCGCTGGTAGTAATGGTTATCGGTAAAGCGGCAAAAAAGAACCGGGATGGCTTAGCTTAAACCCTGTTCAAAAGACTGGTGTTAATAGCAAGAATATCTCTTGTCAGTCTATATCCGTGACCGGCTCGGTGGGCGCCGTCCACAGGTTCCAGTCGTCTTCCGGCAATAATTGCAGGTTGTCCATCCGGTACTTATCGCGGTTGATGTTGTATTCGTCGTAAAAGCCGAGCGGCGTATCATAAACGGTGCCCGTATCCGGGTCATAGACACGCTGGTTGCCCAGCATCACATCGCTCCTCTTTTCCGAGAGGATATCATCCGAGCGGCTGCGGTTCTCCCACACGTCCATGATGATATCGGAGGTCTCGGCCAGCGTTGCCGCAATATCGCGCGCCGCTTCCCCCTGCCGCCGCTGCTGTTCCAGGCAATCGTTAATGTAATCCTCGGAAAAGGTGAGGCTGCTCAAGCTCTGGTAAAGTGTATCCTGGTAGTATTTAAAGTCCGATTGTACCGCGGTGATGCCGGTAAAGGAGAAACCATAGCCGATGCCGCCGCTGGGCATGCCCGTCAGCGGGATAAGCGGCGCGACGGTGGTATAAAACAGGCCCTCGCCGAGCTGTCCGCCCTGCCGGAACAAAGCGCGGATGGTCTTGGTCTGCCCGCCAGGTATAAATGTCGTCTCTTCCGCCGCGGAGACGATTTCAATATCATCCAGTTCCGGCAGACCCGGCATGAAATCCTGGGCGATGCTTGTCTGTGCCACCAGATGGAAACTGGACAGGAAGTTCTCCGGCGTCAGCGGGTCGATGACCGGCATCTCGTACCACAACACCGGGTAGCCGCCCATATCCATATAGTCCTTATCGATTGTCTTTTGCTCTTCCGCGAGATAGACCGGGCCTACTTCACCGAAGTAGAAAATCTGGTTGGCCGGGTTTTCTTTGTCCCGGGCGCAGAAAGCGAAGGTGCTGCACGCGCCGGCAATCGTTACCTCCCACCCCGCCGGCTTATCGAAAGCAAAGAACCCGCCGTCATATTTTTCCAGTTTCAACGCCGGGAGAGGTTTAGCCGTGACGGTTGAGGTCGGCTGGGATGCACCAGTCGTTGCTGGCGGCGGCGTCGGTCCCGATGGCGTTATTAGTTGCCCGCCGCCGGTTTCCAGAGTTGGATTACAGCCCGGAAGCAATACCGCAATCGAGATGATTAATATTATCAGCAAACTTTTCATGTAGTGGCCTCCGCTAGATTAAACGTATATTCCACCGCATCGGTTACTTCTTGATAGCCGATTTTTTTATAGATGGAGTTGGAAGTGGGATTGGCAAGGTCGGTATAAAGCGTGCAGAACTCCTTGCCGCTTTGCAAAATATGGCGGGAAAGCTCCGCCACGCAGGACGTTGCGTAGCCTTTACCCCTTAGCTCCGGCGGAGTATAAACGTAACTTACGGTCATACTCTTATCATTGGGGCGGCTTTTGGCCGCCATGGAGACCAGTCTATCACCGTCTTCCCAGAAAAATACCATCCCGTGTTCGATACCAGGCGTAAGATCACCTTCCGGCGAGTTCCTTTCAACACCGTGTACATCTATATGAAAAGCATGCGCCCATTTTGCCACCTGCTCTTTGTCCGCTATCGTCGCCACGCGCATCCGGCCCGGTGATAAAGGAACAGTATTCACCTTATCCAAGCGGTAAATACGCTGCGCCTGTGTACGTGTTATTTTAACGCCGCATTTCTTACACCACAGACCGGCAAATATGTCCCCTAGTTCTTTATCCGCGGTTAGACCGGGAATTAGTGCAAAGTCCTTTGATACTGCCTGTACCAGTTTTTCCGCCACAGCCCCGGTATCACCGGAAAAATATGCCATTAACACCATATGCGGTGGCGTTCTCATCGCGACGGCATTGATATCATTATCCGTATTGATAGAGCAGAACCACGGGTCATCTTTACCGTACCTGTGCGGATATTTTTCCACAATCCCTGCAATTCCCAAAATCAGCCCGTAGCGGGCTTCATCTTTAGCCAGGTATTTGCCCGCATGAGCCAGAAAATCTTTTGCATCTTTGTAATACTTTATATCCACTACCATCCTCTCGGTACAGCTTGTTCGTATATATTAGCTTAAAAAATCGATTGTGTGAAGTGTTTGCTCAAATCTGATAACCTCATTTATTACGCATTTCAACAAATTATACCGTAATAAAGCTTGTTTATTTACGCAATTGATTATATAATAAGTCTGCACAGTTGTTTCCCGGCAATATGAGGTGCCTCTTAGTATGAGTACAATCACGGATACAACTAAAGTAACTTCCCCTGTTGAAGATATACGAATAAACGGGAAAGCCGCCGGCATAAAATATCGCATTATCCTTAATGTATTTGCCTCCGTGATTATCATGTGCAGCGCCGGCTCCGTATATGCCTGGAGCATCTTCGTCGAGCCGCTGAAAAGCGTTTACGGGTTCTCTACCGCGCAGACGCAGCTCATCTTCGGCTGCATTATTGCCGTTTTTTCCATCACCATGCTTTTCGTCAGCCGCATCGAAAGAAAAACGGGACCTAAAATCGCCGCCGCCATCGGCGCGGGACTCTTCAGCGCCGGTTATCTGCTGGCTTCATTTTCCGGCGGGAATATTATTCTGATATTACTTGGCATCGGCGTACTTTCCGGGGCAGGCATGGGGTTCGGTTACGTTACAGTGCTGACCACCCTCGTCAAGTGGTTTCCCAATCGTAAAGGCCTGGCCACCGGCATCGCCGTGGCCGGATTCGGCAGCGGCGCCATCCTGCTCTCACAAATCGTCCAGCCCATTCTTAACAGCGGCATGGCGGTTACCGGCGTGTTCCGGTGGATAGCCATTATTTACGGCGTTATCTTCCTTATAAGCGCCCTGCTTCTCTCCGCGCCGTTTTCAGAAAACAAGGAGACCGCAGAGAAGCCCTTAAGCTTCAAAATTCTGGCAAAGGACCGGCGCTTCTGGGTGCTTTTTTATACGTTCTTCGCCGGCTCTTTTGCCGGGCTGATGCTCATCGGGAACCTCAAACCTCTCGGCCTGGCCTACGGCGTCAGTAGCCGGGCGGCCGTCATGGCCATCGTTCTCCTCTCGGTGGGCAACGCCGCCGGCAGGATTTTATGGGGCCAGATTTATGACAAAATCGGTGGCCGCCGGTCGGTGGGTATCGCCCTGGCGCTGGTTACTATTTTTATGCTGGTACTGCTGGCCGGTATTTCTAACGATATCGCTTTCCTGGCGTTCTGCCTTACCCTGGGGCTTTGTTACGGCGCCAACTTCGTGCTTTACGCCTCGGACGTATCCAATATCTACGGGATATCGCAACTTGGTATCGTATATCCCATCGTTTCGCTGGCCTACGGCTTTTCCGGTATTGCGGGGCCGCTGGCGGGCGGTTTTCTCTATGATATTACCCGGGGTTATGCTATTTCCATCATTCTTTCCGCGGCAATCTGTCTTTCCGGACTGATTGTATACGTTCTCTTCATTAAAAGGCCATCGCGTCAGGCCCGTTGACGCGCATTGCTGAACTTACTTCCATTCTATCTTTTGTTCAAGTATAATGCTGAAAACAGGCAACTGAAGAATTTACTTTACAGGAGGAGGCTTATGGCAACACTGGAAGAACTTCAAAAAAGGATACAGCGCCTGGAAGACATCAAGCAGATAGAAAAGCTGCAGCGGATTTACGGCTATTACCGCGATTATGAGGACTGGGAAAAGGTGGTCGACCTTTTCAGCGATAACGCCGTGTCCGTTGAAGAATGCGATTACGGTGTCTACCAGGGCAAGGCAGGCGTCCGCCGGTATTACATCGACCTTCTCAAGGGAGGCAAGGATGCCAAGCCCCGCCCCGGTTATATGTCCATCGGCATGCAAATCCAGGGCGTCGTCACCGTCGACCCCGATGGCGTGAACGCCAAAGGCCGCTGGTACGGCTTTTTCGTGGAAGCCCGCCCGACCCTTACCCTGCATGACGGCGAGCTTCGCCAGCTCTGGGCTCACGGCATCTACGAAAATGAATATGTTAAAGAAAACGGCAAATGGCTCATCAAAAAGCTCTACTTCTTCCTGAACTTCCGCACGCCTTACGAGGACGGCTGGCTCAAGACCCCCGTGGTCGGCCACAGCGGCCCCAGTATGCAGGTGCCGCCGGACGCCCCGCCGACAACCTGGCGGCCTTACCCGTTCGGCTATCATCTCCCGCCTCATTTCAAGCACCCCATCACCGGTAAATAAAGCCAAAGGTTGATGTTATGGACCTTGAAGAACTGGAAAAGCAGGTAACTCTGCAGGAAGATATCCAGGAAATAGAAAACCTGCAAAAAATGTACGGCTATTACTTCGACCTCGGTATGTATCAGGAGGTCATGGCGCTCTTCTCCGAGGAGAACACGGAATCGGTAGAAATTACCGACCACGGCGTGTTCCGCGGGAAAGACGCGGTGCGGCGGATGTACGGCGGCATGGTGGGCATGCCGCGGCCGGGCTGGATGTTCTTTGAAGTCATGCAGTCCCAGGGCGTGATAGAAGTAGCGTCGGACGGCCAGACGGCCACCGGCCGCTGGTACACGCCATCCTTCGAGTGCCGGCCTTTCGGCGGCACGAAGAAACAGACCTGGCAATTCGGCGTTTACGATAATGTTTATATTAAAGAGCACGGCAAATGGTACTTTAAAAAGCTCCACTGGAACATTACTTACTGGACATCATTCGAGAGAGGCTTCCTGAAAGTACCCAAGCTTTCCGATACGCCGTTCCCCCACGCCGATGCCCCGGCCACCGCATATCATCCCTACCCCTCCGGCTACCATGTCCCCTATCCCTTCAAGCACCCGGTTAACGGCGAATAAAAACACAAGGCGGTGAAATATGGACCTTGCAGCATTGGAAAAACAGGTACAGTTGCAGGAAGATATCCAGGAGATAGAGAACCTGCAAAGAATCTACGGCTATTACTTCGATAATAACATGTGGGCGGAAATCGTCGACTTGTTTTCTGAAGAGCATACCGAGTCGGTAGAAATCGCCGACCATGGGGTGTTCTTCGGCAAAAAAGGCATCCGGCGCATTTACTGGGATATGTTCAATGGCGGCGGTCAGCCCAGGCAGTCTCCGCCATGGATGCAGTTTATCGTGACACAGCTCGGCGGGGTGATAAGTGTAGCGCCGGACGGCAAAACGGCCACCGGCCGCTGGCAGACCTGGCTGATGGAAGCCAAACCCTACGGCGCCTATAACCGCCAGGAATGGCTCCACGGCTATTATGAGAATAAATACGTCAAGGAAAACGGCAAGTGGCTGTTCAGCAAGCTTTACTGGAATAATACCTTCTGCTCACCGGTGGAGGACGGCTGGCTGAACCTGCCGGAGATGGGCTGGATGCCCCTCCCGGATGCCGATAAGCCCCCCACCGCTTTCCATCCCTACCCCGACCACCGTGGTAACGTCCCCTATCATTACCGTCACCCCGTTACCGGCAAATAAAATCAATCTTGAACTAATCGTTTTTCCAGGGCGGCGCATACGCGCCGCCCTGGAGTTTTTATCCTTACCCCTTTTGCTTATCCGCATCCCTTCAAGTTACAATTAATCAAATTTATTATGATGAACAAACGCCTGGTATTAATCGCCTGTTTTTTAACCGTCTTCGTTGCCTACGCGGTCAGGTACGGCTACGGCATTCTGCTCCCGGAGATGCTTGATTCACTCGGTATTACCAAAACGGACGCCGGTATTATCTTCTCCTCTTTCCTGATTGCTTATACCGTAGCCTCGCCGGTGTGCGGCTTTATCTCCGACCGCTACGGCTCGCGGTGGCTTCTGGCAATATTTGTCGCCGCCATGGGCATCGGGACATTCCTCATGTCGCGCGTCTCCACGATTCTTCAGGCCAGCCTGTTCTTTGGACTGGCGGGCATCGGGGCGGCGGCGTGCTGGGCCCCGATAATCGCTTTAGCCCAGAAGTGGACGAGCCAGACACGCCGGGGCATGACGCTGTCCTTTATCGATATCGGCAGCGCCTTGAGCATCGTGGCTATGGCGTCTTTCGTGCCTTTTATCGTGAAGCAGTATGACTGGCGGGCCGGATGGATGATTCTTGGCATCGTAACCGTTGTCATCGGTATTTTCAACTTCCTCGTCATCAAAAACCCGCCGGATATCAGCCCGCCGGCACCGGAGAAAAGCTCTATACCCCAAAAGCGTGCCGGTATGCCGCTGGCGGCACTATTGCGCCGCCGGGAATTCTGGCTCTTCGGGTTGGGGTATCTATTTACCGGCGTGGCAATAACGGTGCCTTTCACATTTTTGAGCACCTATGGCGTGCAGGAATTCTCGCTATCTTACGTTGCCGCCGCTAACATCATGACCGTTTTAGGCATCGGGGCGATAGCCAGCAAGCTCACTATCGGCCCGCTCTCGGATAAAACCGGCAGGCTAAAAATGATGCTGCTCTGCGGCGGCTTCATCGGGCTGGGCACTCTCTTAATGGCACTCCACAATAACATCACCCTGTTTATCGCCGCCTTCATCTTCAGCCTGGGCTACGGCGCCGTCTGGGCAATGTACGCCGCCGCGGCTTCCGATTATTTTGATAAAGCATCGTCCGGCACCATTGTGGGGATATGGACAGTGTTTCTGGGCATCGGGCTGGCGGTAGCCCCTATTATCTCCGGCTGGCTGGCTGACGCGACCGGTACGCTCAAATGGTCGTTTGTACTGGGTGGCGCGGGGGGCATATTATCCGCCGTCATCCTGCTGCCGCTGCGGCTTAAGGTACAGCGCTAGTTTTTCCGCTATATTAAATCTTTTTGCCATCCGGCGTTTCTTTAAGCTATAATCCGTCTGAAATGTTAGCCAAAGTCAGCAGCGGCGCCATCGTGGGACTGGATGGCGCTATCGTCGAGGTGGAGGTGGACATTCTGTCTGGCCTGCCTAAAGTCATCATCGTCGGCCTGCCGGATACCGCCGTCGAAGAATCCAGTGAGCGCGTCCGCTCGGCGATACAGAACTCCGGCGGCGCTTTCCCCATGCGGCGCATTGTGGTGAACCTGGCCCCGGCTGACCTCAAGAAAGCCGGCCCAGCCTATGATTTACCCATCGCGGTGGGCATCCTCTTAAGCTCCGGGCAAATCAAGGCGGATATTACCGATACCATGTTCCTCGGCGAGCTTTCTCTGGACGGCACGCTGCGCCACACCAACGGCGTTTTGCCGCTGGTCGCCCTCGCTCATGACGAAGGCATGCCCAACGTTATCGTGCCGGAGGCCGACGCTAAAGAAGCCGCGCTGATTGACGGCGTGAACATCATCCCCATTGCTTCCCTTTCACAGCTTATCAGTTACCTGCGCGGCGATATACCCGCCCCCGCCCTCGCCAGAGACACGGTAATCGATAATTCTCCTCGGTTGGTAAATTCTACCGATATGGCGGATATCAAGGGCCAGGAACACGTTAAGCGCGCTCTGGAAGTGGCTGCCGCCGGCGGGCACAACATGGTGATGTGCGGCCCGCCCGGTTCCGGCAAGACTTTACTCGCGCGCGCTTTGCCCTCCATCCTCCCGCCCATGACCAATGAAGAAGCCCTGGAAGTTACCAAGATATACAGCGTCAGCGGCCTGCTGCCTTCAGACACCCCGATGATACGGCAGCGCCCTTTCCGCTCTCCCCACTACACCATCTCCAACGCCGGGCTGGTGGGCGGCGGTCACTGGCCGAAGCCGGGAGAAATCAGTTTGAGCCACAAAGGCGTACTCTTTCTTGATGAGCTGCCGGAGTTCGGGCACTCTTTGCTGGAAGTGCTGCGCCAGCCGCTGGAGGACAAGGTCGTTACCATTTCCCGCGCTCAGGGGAGGGTCACTTTCCCCTCCAGTTTTATGCTGGTGGGCGCGATGAACCCTTGCCCCTGCGGGTATTACGGCGACCCCTTCCGCAAGTGCGCCTGTCCGCAGAGTCTCGTTTCACGTTACCAGCGGCGTATCAGCGGGCCGTTTATCGACCGTGTGGATATCTTTGTCGAGGTGCCGCATATCGACTACGAAAAGCTGACGGATAAACGACTCGGTGAAAGCTCGGCAAAAGTGCAGGAGCGTGTTAACGCCGCCCGTGAAAGGCAGTTACAGCGCTTTAAAGGCACGCGGTTTACCTCCAACGCCGAGATGACGCCCGCGGAAATCCGCGATTTTTGTCACGTGGAAGACTCGGCACAGAGCCTGTTGCAGGCGGCGATGAAGCAGTTATACCTCTCCGCCCGCGCCTTCCACCGCATTCTGAAACTGGCACTAACTATCGCTGACCTCGATAATTGTGCTACAATCAAAGCCAATCATATTGCCGAGGCAGTGCAATACCGGCCGCGCCGGACGGAGTAAGCGCAATCTACAACCAACGTTCAAAAAAATTAAGCTAATAATATTCAGGAAAAGGAGAATCACAGATAATGAACCAAAAAAATTTCGATGTTGATGTTCTCATTGCCGGCGGCGGTGTTGCCGGAGTATCCGCCGCGCTATCGGCCGCCCGCAGCGGCCTGAAAACACTCTTACTGGAAAGCCAGATTTCCCTCGGCGGGCTGGCTACCAATGGTTATGTTACGGGCGTGGCCGGCATGATCGAAGGGAACTGCAAAGAGTGGCTTGACCGCATGGAAGCCGAAGGTTATTTAGTAAGGCGCCCCCACCTCCCGTCCATCGACCCCGAAAGAGGCAAACTGACATTAGAAAGTATGCTGCTGGAAGCCGGGGCAAAGATTCTCTACGGGGCATACGTCACCGGTGCCGTAGTGGAAAATAATAACATCAAAGAAGTCATCTGCCACAGCAAGTCGGGCAAGATGGCCATATCCGCCAAGATATTTATCGATGGGACCGGGGATGCCGATATGGCGGCTTATGCCGGCGTGCCTTATGAAGTGGGCAGCCCGGACTTTAACGGTTTTAATATGTCCACCACGCTGGCTTTCCGCATGGCCAACGTTAACATGGTCAAACACGGCGATGCCAGCAAGGAATGGATGATGAAGGGGGGCGCCGCCAAAATAAAACCGGGCATGGGAATGATGGCGGAGCTGGAGGACGAGGCTGTCAAGAACGGCGATCTGCCGCAATTTATCTTCCCAACGGCTTTAATGTATCCCGTGCCCCAAACGCCCCTGGATAACGCCGACGTGTGCGTCATGACCACCCACAGCTTTAATACCCGCAATACGGATGTTGAAGACCTTACCCGGCAGATAATTGAGCAGCGCCAGTATATTTACTGGATGGAAAAGTTCTTCCGGAAATATATCCCGGGATTTGAGAAATGCCGGGTAACCGGCATCGCCAATCTGCACGGCATCCGTGATTCCCGGCGCATCGTCGGTGAATACATCCTCAAAGATGAAGACGTGGCCTGCGCCAGCAAATTCGCAGACGGGATTGCCAAGTTCCCGGAATTCTTCGATACCCACCACCCCACCAGCGCCAGGCTGGGCTTCATGCGGCATATCCACCTCGATAAGCCTAAAGAACCGGCCGTTTGCCGTCCCGCCCAATGCACCGAGGAAATGCACCCGTTCGGACGGCCGGCGGGCGCTTACGAGGCGCGGGTCAATCCGCTGGAATACTGCGATATACCCTACCGCTCGCTGGTGCCCTTGAAAATAGACAACCTGCTGGTGGTCGGCAGATGCGTCTCCGCGGAGTTCAATGCCATCGCCGCCGTGCGGGTTATCGCCCCGTCCATGAGCACCGGGCAGGCGGCCGCCATCGCCGCCGCTCTATGCCTGAAGAACAAAGTTACGCCGCGGGCGCTGGATGGCAAACTGGTGAGAAAAACAATGATCGACCAGGGAATTCCTCTGGACGAGCCGCCGGGCGGGCACTGGGCCGAGGTTAAAAAGGGCTTGAAGGGTGAGTTTGTGGTCATGCCCGGCGATTTTGTGGGGGTCAAGACGCCGGACGGCATCCGAACGCATATGTAAACGTGCGAACTAAGTTAATTCAAGTTTAATAGATTCATTGAGGGATTTTCCCTATGAACAATCAAGTAAAAACAGAGTTCAATTTATTCGTTGATCGTTGTATTTGGACTTATGAGTGCTGGCAAATGAACCAGCTTATATGTGAATATAATATTAAGGATTCTACTGATGTTTGGTCGAGATTTGGCTCAATTATGCGTTTTTATGTTTTTTCACAAATTGCTAAAATCAATGACCCCATAGAAAATAGAGGCAATAAAAATCTTTCTTTAGAGTACATTGTAAAGCATGTTGTTAACAAAGATAATTATACAAGCTTTTACAATAAGTTCGTTCAAGATAACGACGAGTTTATTAAAGTTGTAAAAATAATCAGAAACAAAGTAGCATCTCATAACGACTTAAAAACTTATAAATCCGGTAAACTATTAACCGGATTTTCTCACGGCTTGGATGAGAAATATTTTAAGTCACTACTTGATATGATTGTACAAGGTAGTATTGAGTTGGGTATAGATACAATTACGGAATGGCCTGATTTTATAGAATTTGATGTAAAACAATTCATGACTAAATTAGCTACAGCTTTTGGAGCTTAATCAACCGCTTTTTTCAGGATAGGGGAACATGGATAAATACCTGGAAAACAAAGCCATGCCTTTTATGCAACAGGATAAAGCCGGGGCGTGGCGACTGGAAGGAGACAAGTTGCCGCTGGTGTTCTCGCTTAAAGCCAACAAACCTTTAGTGTAACATTGACACTAACATTAAAAGGATTATAAAATCAGACAATATATCGGTATATATCGCTTTTATCCTATTATCCTCCTAAAAGGCTTATATATCATTCAATTAATTTAGAAAGGAATATGCAGCATGGCAAAAACAAAGTACGGTCATTTAATCTGCACGGAACTTATGCCCGATGTCCCCCTCCCCCCTTACCGCGAATGGGAGCGTGATATGATCGGCGATGGCCCGGTGGACGGTTTTCACCGCGGCATGGAACACGTCGTCTGGACGGATGAAAAGGTCGTCCCCGGCGGCTTCTATTCGGAAATCGTCTGGCTGTGGGGAGGGAAAATGCCCAACCAGCGGCCGCGCCCCAAGCTTACCCCGGAACAAATCAAAGAGATGATGTCCAAGCCGGGCGGCCAGGGCGTGCCCCCGCATGCTCATCCCTTCCCGGAGCTTCTCTCCTTCTTCGGACTGGACATGGAACACCCGGAAAAACTCAACGCAGAAGTGGAATTCTGGCTGGAAGATGAAAAATATATCATGGACAAGAGTTTTGTGGTCTATATCCCGGCCAATGTCACCCACTGTCCCTTGAAGGTCAACATGCAGACCGGTCTGTTCCACTATACCATCGGCCCCGGCGCAACGTATATTTAAACGTTTGCGGATAACGAAAGAGAGAAGGAAAAGATAATGGCTAAATTAAAATATGAAAAATGTTTTGTCTTCAAGGATAAACCCAACCTTAAGCTGCCATCCTACCGCCACCCGACCGACCCTAAAACCACCCGCCGCATGGCTTATATTGACCAGGATACGGTAAAAGATGCGGAGTTCGGCAGCGAGAATGTCTGGCTGCTGCCGGGCGGGCCCAAAGAGCAATTAATCATGGACCCCAATAAAGAGCCTTACGTACGCTTTATCGGGTTTTACGCCTATAATTATGAAGCTATCCACGACCTCTGCGCCGAGGTGGAAATACACATCGGCGGGGAAAAGCACATCGTCAAAAAAGGCTTCGCGGCCTTCATCCCGGAAAACCTGGAAGTCGGCCCGGTAATCATCCGCAATATCACCAAGCCGGTAATGTTCATGATGGCCTTCCCCTGCGGCAAAGCGATTAAGAAATAAAGCACTATTAGCCGGGGGTTTCCGCTCCGGTTTTCAGGAAAAACAAAGAGGGGCTCAATAGCCCCTCTTCCGTTTTATTCACCGGATTTTTATTATGACGCCCAGATTGTATATTTTAGAATAACCGCCGTCACCGCCACCAGGACGCCCAGTCCGATTGCTATCCATCCCCCGATTTTCAACGCCCCCGGCTGCGGAGTTTCTATATGCTCCAATGTAAACTCGCGCAGGTCCGGCTTCTGGGAAAGCGCATTGAAGATGCGTCTTTCTTCCAGCACGCCCCAGATAAGAGCGCCGATACCCAAAATCACGAATACTCCGCCCGCTATCAATAATATGTACCAGTCTTCACCGGCCATAATTAAATCCTCAACTTAAGCAGTTGTGATAACTATACTTTATCCGGGTGGATTTTTCAATACATTCCCATCGTCATACAAGCAGTCCTTCCGCAGGTACGACGCGGCAATTTCACCGGCCATATCGGTTTAATTGCCTTACGGTTTCGCCATAATCCGGCGGGATTATCCCGTCACCTATAGAAAACAAACGACCGAAGAGTCCGCCTCCTTTTGCAGGAAACGGGCTCTTCGGTTCATTTCAAAAAACCGTTTGTCAGTTTATATCGGCTGACTATTGAATTTCAACTTTGGCGCCGGCGGCTTCCAGTTTGGCTTTAGCGGCGGCGGCATCGTCTTTATTAACGTTTTCTTTAACCGGCTTGGGTGCGGCTTCTACCAGGTCCTTGGATTCTTTCAGACCGAGGTTGGTAAGCTCGCGGACAGCCTTAATAACGTTAATCTTGTTCGCGCCGATTTCCTTAAGAACAACGGTAAATTCCGTCTTCTCTTCAGCCGGGGCAGCGGCTTCGCCGCCGGCGGCCGGGGCGGCAGCGGCAATGGCTACGGGTGCCGCGGCGCTCACGCCGAACTCGGTTTCAAATGCTTTCACCAGTTCTGCCAGCTCGAGCACGGTCATGCCTTTAACAATCGTTAATACTTCTTCAACTTTATCAGACTTCTTGGCTGCCTTGGGTTTCTTTTCTTCTTTTGCTTCTTCTTTTACTTCGTCTTTTACTTCATCTGCCATTTTAGTTTCCCTCCAGTTGTTTTACTCTAGCCTGCAATACCTGCGCCAGCCCTCTCAAAGGTGCCGCAAGTACATTTACTATTCCGTAGACAGGAGCCTGCATACCGCCCACGACTCTGGCCAAAAGCACTTCTCTGGAAGGCAATTTTGCCAGGGTATCCAGCTCCTTATCCGTTAAAACGCGGTCCTCCATGAATCCCCACTTCATCGTGAGGGAGGATTTTGATACGCGTAAATAATCGGCAATTGTTTTTACGGTCTTGGTAACGTCCCCATAGCCGAAGGCCACGCCTACCGGCCCTTTAAAGGTATTATCAAGGTAGCCCAGCCCGGTATTTTTAGCGGCTATCTGCGCCAGCGAGTTTTTTACTACCTTATATTCCGCATCGTTTTCCCTTAGTTTACGGCGCAGTTCGTTCAGTTCCGTGGTCTTTAAGCCGCGGTAATCCGTTACCACGCCGATGGTAGCCTTAGAAAATACCTCTTCCAGGCTTTTTACTGCTTTTTCTTTCTTCTCCGTCGGCATTATGCATACCTCCTGGTTGTTTACATTCATCCCGGCACACCACCCGCCCCAAATAAAAAGTCCCCGCGCCATACACACGAGGACTTATAAAATACGTACCTATTAAGTACTTGATTCATCCTCGGCGGGCTTTTCTATTAAGTCCCTCGCTTACACTCGGGACGCCAGCTGTCTCGGGATTCGATATTCAGTTAACAATATATTATAGCACGGTTTTTCCGTGCCGTAAAGCTAGGCAGCGCTTAACGATGTAGCGGTATTCAGGTCCAGCTTCACGCTCGGCCCCATTGAGGTCGTGATATAGATGCTTTTAATGTATTGCCCCTTGGCGCCGCTCGGTTTGGCTTTAACGATGGCTTCGATGATGGCGGTAAGGTTTTCCAGCAGTTTCTGGTCCTCGAAGCTGACCTTGCCCACCGGCACGTGGACGATGGCCGTTTTATCCAGCTTGTATTCCACCCTGCCCTTGCGGGCGTCTTCGATAACTCTGGGCAGGTCATTCATCGCGACCACCGTTCCGGCTTTGGGGTTGGGCATCAGGCCTTTTCGTCCCAGCACTTTACCGAGTTTACCGACCTTGCCCATCATTTCCGGTACGGCGATAGCGGTATCGAAATCGAGAAAGCCTTCTTCGATTTTCTTGATAAGGTCGTCGCCGCCGACAATGTCCGCCCCGGCGCCGCTGGCGATTCTTTCCGCCTCACCCTGGGCAAAAACGAGCACGCGCACTTTCTTCCCCCGGCCGTGGGGCAGCAGCGCTACGCCCCTCAATTGCTGGGTAGCGTTCTTGGGGTCGAGACCGGTGCGCAGATGCAGTTCGACCGTCCCATCGAATTTGGCGGCCGCTGTTTTCTTCACCAGTTCGACAGCCTCTTTGGGTTGATAAGCCTTACTTTTATCGATTAATGCGGCAGCTGCTTCGTATTTTTTACCGTGTGTTGCCATATTATTCCACCTTTATTCCCATACTCCGGGCGGTTCCTTCAATCGTCCGCTCGGCAGCCTCGATAGTGTTGGCATGGAGGTCTTTAGCTTTAAGCTCGGCAATCTCGCGGATTTTTGCTCTTGAGATGGTACCGGCCACATCATGCCCCGCGCGCCCGCCCGCCTTCTCTATGTTCAGGGCTTTCTTAATCAAATCGGAAGCCGGAGGCGTCCTGGTAACGAAGGTGTAACTCCGGTCTTCATAAACCGTTATTTCCACCGGGATAATTGATCCGGCCTGTTTGGCAGTACGCTCGTTGTATTCCTTGCAGAACGCCATGATATTCAGACCGTGCTGGCCTAAAGCCGGACCCACCGGAGGAGCGGGGTTTGCCTGCCCGGCTGGTATCTGCAGTTTAATCATCGCTTTAACTTTTTTTGCCATTGCATTTCTCTCTCTTTATCTTCGTCACTCCCAAAAACGGGAATGCCTCCCACCCACCTGGATTCCCGCCTACGCGGGAATGACGCTATTGTTTAAAGTTTATCTATCTGTAAAAAGTCAAGCTCCACCGGCGTTTCCTGGCCGAATAAGGAGAGAAGCACCTTGACTTTGCCTT
Organism: Dehalococcoidales bacterium; assembly: GCA_034429595.1. GTDB lineage: Bacteria > Chloroflexota > Dehalococcoidia > Dehalococcoidales > RBG-16-60-22 > RBG-13-51-18. Next base: position 5,333 of record DAOUGB010000131.1, on the reverse strand, counting down.
TTTCCATATTAATCTCATCAACCACACCCACAAAATCAATAAACGGGCCGTCCGTGACCCGTACGCTTTGCCCTTTGCGGAAGCCCACCTTGACCTTAGGAGCTTCAGCGCTCATCTGCTTCAATATTTCACTTACTTCTTTTTCCCGCAAAGGTGTCGGCGTGTTGCCGCTGCCGACAAAGCCGGTCACACCCGGCGTATTACGTACCACGCTCCAGCTGTTTTCATCCATTTTCATTTGCACCAGCACGTAGCCGGGCAATATTTTCCGGGTCACCGTTTTACGCTTACCGCCCCGTACCTCTATTTCCTGTTCTTGAGGTATCTCAACCTTGGCGATTTCGTTCCCGGAGTCCATGAATTTAATACGCTGCTCCAGGTTTTTTTTCACGCGTTCTTCATGCCCGGAATAGGTATGAATCACGTACCACTGCTTCTCAATCTCCGCCACAAATAACCTCACTGACTGAATTCTTGGAATAAGTCCCGGAAGTCCCGCACATTAGATGACCTCACTTCAACCCCTGGGGGTTCGCCCTGCTACTTTCCTATAAATACTCTGGTAACCAGCTCGGAAAAGCCGTAATCAAGCGCCCCCAGCACCACCGCCGCAACGATAGTAATGAGGAGAACCAGCCCGGTTAAATACGCCGTTTCACGCCGTGTAAGCCAAACTACCTTTTTAAGCTCATTAATAATTTCGCCAAAGTAGCTAAAGAGCCTGAATCCTTTTTTCTTGGTTGCGGTCGGTTGCGTCATCTGCGGTTACTTCCAAAACTCACTGGCAGCATCGTGCCCTACTTGGTTTCCTTATGCACCCGGTGCATACGGCAGCGGGGACAATACTTGTTCAGTTCCAGTCTCTGCGAGTCGTTTTTTCTATTTTTCGTGGAGGTGTAATTCCGCTCTTTACATTCGGAACAGGCGAGGTAAATTACACCTCTCGCATCTGCTTTTTTAGCCATCTTTATTCAATGATGTTGGTAATGGTGCCAGCACCAACCGTCCTTCCTCCTTCACGAATGGCGAACCGAAGACCTTTCTCCAGAGCGACGGGGTAGATGAGCTTTATCTTCATATTGATGTTATCACCGGGCATGACCATTTCTACGCCTTGCGGCAGTTCGATAGTGCCGGTAACATCGGTCGTGCGGATATAGAACTGCGGTTTGTAGCCGTTGAAGAACGGGGTATGCCGGCCGCCTTCGTCCTTACCCAGTACATAAACCTGGGCTTCCGCATAAGTATGCGGTTTAATGGAACCGGGCGCCGCCAGCACCATGCCGCGCTCAATGTCCTCACGTTCAACGCCCCTTAACAGCGCGCCGATGGCGTCGCCGGCCTCGGCCTGGTCAAGCATCTTGTGGAACATTTCCAGACCGGTTACCGTGACTTTGCGCGGTTCGTGATGCAGACCGACGATTTCAACTTCTTCACCCACTTTTACCCTGCCGCGCTCCACCCTGCCCGTAGGCACCGTGCCGCGCCCCTTGATGCTGAAGACGTCTTCTATGTGCATCAGGAAAGGCTGGTCCAGCGGACGCTGCGGAGTGGGGATAAAGTCATCGACGGCATCCATCAGTTGCAGGATAGGTCCGCACCACTGGCATTCCCGCTTACCGCAGCCGCAATCGAGGGCTTTGGTGGCGCTAACTCTAACTATCGGGGTTTTATCTCCGGGGAATTCATATTTGGTCAGCAGTTCTCTAACTTCAACCTCTACCAGTTCCAGGAGTTCCGGGTCTTCCATGGCGTCTACTTTATTCAGCGCGACGACGATGTAAGGCACGAGCACCTGGCGGGCAAGCAAAACGTGCTCTCTGGTCTGCGGCATCGGGCCGTCAGGAGCGCTGACTACCAGGATAGCGCCATCCATCTGGGCGGCGCCGGTAATCATATTCTTAATAAAGTCCGCATGTCCGGGGCAGTCAACATGAGCATAATGCCGTTTGGCTGTTTCGTATTCCACATGCGCGATGGCGATAGTCATACCTCTCGCCTTTTCTTCCGGCGCATTATCAATCGCCTCAAAGGCCCGGTAAGAAGCCAGCCCGGCTTTAGATAGCACCAGAGTTATCGCTGCGGTTAACGTTGTCTTGCCGTGGTCAACGTGCCCGATCGTGCCTACGTTTACATGCGGTTTCGTCCGGTCATATTTCTGCTTTGCCATTTCATCCTCCCTAATTTTCCGAGCCCACCATCGGATTCGAACCGATGACCCCGTTCTTACCAAGAACGTGCTCTACCGACTGAGCTAGGTGGGCGTCGGTAATTATTATACAGATTATTACTGCTATTTGTCTATAGGTGGCCATTGCCCAGCCACTTGCAGCTTCTATATTAATATTATGGTGGAGGGAGCTAGATTCGAACTAGCGTAGCCCTTAGGGCGGCAGATTTACAGTCTGCTCCGATTGGCCTCTCCGGCATCCCTCCAGACACTACTGTTATGAACCCAGCCCGAGAAGGGAATCGAACCCCCAACCTAGCGATTACAAATCGCTTGCGCTACCGTTGCGCCACTCGGGCACCGAACTCAAACCGTGTTACGGGAAATAAAAAAGGGTAACTTAAATATTATAAGTACGCTGAACGTAAAAGTCAAGCTGTACACACGTCCCGCGCGAGCCTGTCTAGCGGTAAATAATGTAACGCATCTGTCTCCTGAAGAGAAACCCCGCTATCAATCCCACCGCCAGGCCCCCCATATGCGCCTGCCAGGCTACGCCGGGGAAAAAAGACCAGGCTACAAAAAATATCAGCACCATTACCCAGAGCGGCATGGGGATGATTCCCCAGACAGCCACTCTCATGTTAGGCATTAATACCACGAGCGTCCCGGCCAGACCATAAACCGCGCCGGAAGCGCCGATAGCTATAGACAGCGGGTTTCCCAGCCAGATGTAAAGTAAATTGCCAGCTATGCCGCTGGCAAAATAGATGGCGAGGAATCTCCATCCTCCCATCATTTTGTAAACAACTCGCCCGAAGAAAAACAGTACCAGCATATTCCCAAAGAAATGCCAGAATTCCGCATGCACGAACATATTCGTCAATATCGTCCAGGGCCGGTCGGTAAACAGCAAAGGTGAAAGCCCGAGCGTGACCACCAGATTGCGATTTATCACGGTCGCAATAAAGATGACGAGGTTGATTGCAATAATCACCAGAATAGGGTTTGTCATAAAACTATTGAAAAAACCTGTATCCCAGCTTCTACTTCTCCGCTGGTGAGACGGCTGCATATAATCTCTGTCACTTAAAGGCACGCATTAACTCCTGACTTATCTAAAAGTATCTATTATTTATTATACCAGCTTTGAAACATAAGTATAATATAGATTGGGGATAAACTTGCGGCGGCGTTAACTGGCGGGTCGAAAAATTGGCTCCCCGACAAGGATTCGAACCTTGAACCTAGCGGTTAACAGCCGCCCGCTCTACCGTTGAGCTATCGGGGAGTACTTGGGGCAACCTAAATATTATCGCTGTTTCCAAGCTTTGAAGTCAAGTGCTTTACCGCCATTCGGCGATACGCTGGATTAACGGGACAATCAGTATATAAATCCCGATGATAAGCGCGGTGATGGCGGAAAGCAATACCGCCCCTCCGGACACATCTTTAGCATTTCTGATTATCTCGCTCTGTTTACCGCCGGACGCTTCATCGCACCATCTTTCCAAGGCCGTATTGAAAAGCTCCGCGGTTAAAACAAAGCCGATAGCAAAAATAATCAAACACCATTCCGTAATAGAAATCCTGAGGTAAAGCCCCAGCCCTACCGCCACACACAGCGCGATAAGGTGAACCCTGAAGTTCCTTTCTGACTTAAAGGTAAGATAAATCCCCCTGAACGCGCAAGCAATGCTTTTAAACAACGACCTTTTCATTGTATGTTTTTTCCCGGGCATTAAGCCCGCCTCTTTCTCCCTGCGATTATTATATCCAATAATACGCCAGGAGAAAAACCGCCCGCAAGTACAAGGCTACGGACAAATAAAAAGGGGCTCCTTTTAAGGAGCCCCCGTCCATTAAAATTGCGTCCCTTCCGGTTCCCCTCTCCCCCGATGAGCTTTGTAGCAAAAGTCATTCTGAAGAGCGAAGCGATGAAGAATCCGTACCTGAAAAGGTGGTTACGGATTTTCCCCCCGATTTGCATCGGGGTCAGAATGGCCATAAACTAATACTTTTTGATACAAAACCCCCTCGATGGGATAGCGAAGGCAAGGGTAAGGGTGAAATTCCGGTAATGTTAACCGCGAAGGGTTCTTGCCTATTTTACCAAACCTTTAGCCACCAGCAGCTCCGCCGTCAGTATCGCCCCGCCGGCCGCGCCCCGGTTGGTGTTATGGTGCAGCCCCACAAAACGGATATCGAAGACGTTGCACGGCCTCAACCTCCCTACCGTTACCGCCATGCCATTACCGGCATGCCTGTCCGTACGCGGCTGCGGCATGTTCGGTTCGTCGCGGTAAATCATCGGCGGCACCGGCGCGGAAGGCAGCTTTAACTCCTGCGGCACTGATGTAAAGTTCCGCCAGAGATTGATGATTTCCGCTATCTCCGGTTTTTTCCCGGCAAATTTAAGGCTGCAGCACGCGGTATGCCCGTCGGAAACCGGCACCCGGTTGCAGTGGGCGGAAATTTTGATGCTGGTATCTGATACTATCTTATTGCCGGATACTTTGCCCAGTATCTTGGCAGGTTCCACTTCTGATTTTTCTTCTTCCCCGCCGATGAACGGAATAATATTATCGATCATATCGATAGATGCCGGGCCGGGATAGCCGGCGCCGGACACGGCCTGCAGCGTGGTAACAATCATCTCCGATATCGGATAGCCGGCTTTTATCAGGGCATAAAGCGGCAGCATATAGCTCTGGATACTGCAGTTGGGCTTAACGGCGAGCAGTCCGTCCTTCCAGCCGCGCTGTTTACGCTGCTGCGGGATGATATCCAGATGGCTATAGTTAATCTCCGGTATCATCATCGGCACGTCCGGCGTCGCCCGGTGCGCCGAGTTGTTGGAAACCACCGCCAAACCGTTGGCGGCATATTCTTCTTCCACCGCCAGGATAGCTTTCTTTTCCATTTCCACTGCGGAAAAAACCAGGCTGCATTTGCCGGTCGCTTTGGAGACGATGGAAGCGTCTTCGACGACGATGTTTTTATACGCCTCCGGTATATCCACGTCCATGTGCCAGCGCCCAGCCACCGCCTCCGCGTATTTTTTACCCGCGGAATTCGGCGATGCCGCCAGGTAAACTACCTCGAACCAGGGATGATTCCGTAGCAGCTTTAAGTAGTTCTTCCCCACCATCCCCGTCTCCCC
>DAOUGB010000130.1:0-22283 GCA_034429595.1 Dehalococcoidales bacterium | reverse complement strand
GTTGCCTTCCAGGCTCATGGTGAAAAAGCTCTTGCGGTACTCCGCCGTGCCGCCCCGGGAATTCACCAGGCGGACGTTAACGACGCCGCGGCTCACACCGCCCTCGCACATGATGCCGGGGGTATGTTTGGCAATAGCGGCTATCATCGCCTCGCCGAGGCTGACCATTTCCTTGATGGGCACTTCACCCACCGCGGGGTCGAACACGGCAACTTTAGGGTATTTTTCCTGGCCGGGGAGCTGGAATTTGGCCTCGGAGCCGAATTCAGCGGTCTCCACGGCGTCCTTGACCAGCTGGGCGCCGTCGCTAACACGGGAGGCGGTGGCATAGCCGGTCCGGCCGTTCTTGACCACGCGCAAAGCCACGCTGGTGCTTTGGTTGGTCTGGAGCTGTTTGAGGCGGTTGGCTTCAAAGCGGACCTCCGTCTCTTCCGAGGAGACCTGGTAGACTTCCGCTTCCTGGACTTCTTTTTTTGCCCGGGCGAGGATTTCTTCCATAGCTTATTTACCTCCCACCAGGCAGTGGCGGATGCGGATGTGGGGGCTGCCGTTGGATACCGGCAGCGGCTGTTGGCCTCCCTTGCCGCAGCCTCCGCCCTGGTTCATATCAAGGTCGTTGCCGATGGCGTCGATATTTTTTAGCGTGGTGAAAACGTTGCCGGTCAGCATGATGGGCCTGATAGCCTCGGCAATCTTACCGTTGCGTATCATGTAAGCCTCGCCGGCGGAGAAGGTGAACATCTCCATGCTGGTCATGCCGCCGTACCAGTTCTTGGCATAGATGCCTTCCTTGATATCGGCGATGATATCGTTAAAGGTCATTTTGCCCGGCTCGATATAGGTATTGGTCATGCGGACGATGGGCGGGAAACGGTAATTGATGGCCCGCGCATTGCCCGTAGGTTTTTCCTTCATTTTGGCGGCGGTCTCCCGCGAATGCAGGCGGCCCACCAGCTTGCCCTCGCGGATGAGGTAGGTCTTGACGGAGGGCACGCCCTCGTCGTCGTATTTATAGCTGCCGCGCAGGCCCGCCGGGTCTAAAGCCGAATCGACGATGTTCAACTGCTCCACGCCGAACTGCTTGCCCAGCTTCATCAGCTCGCGGAGGTTATCGTTCTCGTAAACGAAGTCGGATTCGGACAAATGCCCGAATGCTTCATGGACGAACACGCCCGCCAGAATAGGGTCGAGCACGACGGTGTACTCCCCGCCCTTGGCCTGCGGCGCGTCCAGCAAATTGACGGCGTTTTGCGCCATCTCCTTCACCTGCGCGTGCATGCCCTGGATATCCTTAAAGTTACCCCGGCTCCCCACGCTGATGCCCACCTGCTGTACTTCGCTGTCTTTAGCGGCGATGGCCGTCAGCCGCAGGTTGATATCCGCTCTTTCCTGGGTGATAAACGTGCCTTCCGAGTTCAGGAAAACAACTCTTTTCCGGCTGTCCGAATAGCCGATATTGGAGGTCTTGATTTTAGGGATGCTCCAGATGATTTCATTATATTCGTCCATCAGGCGTTTCTTTTCCGCCAGTGGTAGAGACACCGGGTCTGACGCCGCGCCGCTGGCAACGGTATCTTTGACCGGTGCTACCTCTGCTAGCTGGGATTTCTCTTGGCCGGTAGATGCGGCCTGCTCCGCCGCCAGGGCAACACGGCCGGGGAGGTTGGTAAGCTCGTTAAAGCTGGTAAAGCCCCACCCCCCTTTAGCCAGAGCGCGCACGCAGCCGCCGGAAGCCGCTGACCGCCCGATGGATTCCAGGGCTTTGCCCCGGTAGGTAATATGGGAAGTCTGGTTTTCCTCAAAGCGGGCTTCGGCATAATCGGCTTTACTTTTTTTCAATTCCGCAGATAGCTCTTGAGCGGCAGCATCGATATCAGGCATGGCGAAAAACCTCTATCAAAAGGGTGTTTACAATTGGAAGTGTAGCGAACATAAGAAGGAAAGTCAATTTGATAGAGCATAGGGAGGGGGAGAGGTCTTTATATAATCAAGTGCGCCGATACGGTTAGGGGGTAGTATTTGGAGATTTGCGGTAGGCATAAACTGAAGTCGTCAAATCATCCCAGCCGCCGGCGGCGCCAGCGCAGCCTAATTTTAATAAAGTCTCTTTAACGCTTTTTGCCGCTCTGTTGTTTGAGCATTTACGATATATCCACAGGTCGTTTTTTTCAGAAACGCTATGCTCGATAAACAAACGGTGCCGGGCGTCGGAGGTGATGCCTACATACCAATCCGGGTAACGCTCACCTTTTTTGAGGATATATGCCTTGATCTCATCATATACCTGGTGTGTTGTGATTACCATATTTCAACTCCTGAACAGAGGTAAGCACACATTGGTATCATATGCAAGATACGGCAAAATTAAATGATACGCACATATTAAAGCTTAATGCAGGAAATGTCAATAGGAATTTAGTAATATCCGGGATAAGGATTAAGATGGCAGTACCAGCAAAAAAAGTATCAAAACGATGGAAATGCGAATTTTATGTTACCCAAAAACGCTTTTTCTTGACACTCACACGCAATTTAGCTTAGAATATTAAAGGTAATTTTCTTCTCAAGTGGAGTCCCCAGACACTTCAAGCAACGAAAACAGGCACGCTATCCGAAACATCCGTATCGAGTAGAGAGGAGATAAGACTGTGACTTACCAGACCTTGCTTTACGAGAAAAAAGATGGCATCGGTATCGTTACCCTTAACCGCCCGGACAAACTCAACGCCCTTAATAGCACCGTTTACAAAGAGCTTTACGATGCCTTTGCGGCTATCGAGGACGACCCGGAGGTAAGGGTAGTGGTCTTGACCGGCTCGGGCGAAAAAGCCTTTGCCGCCGGTTCCGATGTCGCCGAGATGCAGAATATGGACACTCTGGATATCCAGAAGTTCATGGCGGTTATCCGCAAAGCTTCCGACCAGATTTATAACCTCACCAAACCCACCATCGCCGCCATCCACGGCTACGCGCTCGGCGGCGGCTGCGAGCTTTCCATGTGCTGCGACCTGCGCATCTGCTCGGAGAAAGCGCGGTTCGGGCAGCCGGAAATCAACCTGGGGCTTATCCCCGGGGCCAGCGGCACCCAGCGTCTCCCCCGCCTCATCGGCGCGGCTAAAGCTAAAGAGATGATATTTATGGGCGACCCGATAGATGCCGCTACCGCGTTCAGCCTTGGCCTGGTGAATAAAGTTGTCCCGGTGGAAAAACTGATGGAAGAAGCCATGGCCTGGGCCGCCAAAATGGCCGGCAAAAGCGGGCCGGTACTGGCGATGGCCAAGGCGGCTATTAACCACGGACTGGATACGGATGTTGATTCCGGGTTAGACATGGAAGCCAAGTGCGATGCTCTCTGCTTCGCCACCTACGACCGCAAAGAGGGCATGGACGCTTTCTTGGAGAAGCGGAAAGCGGTCTTCAAGAACAAGTAATTGATACTCCTCTCCCATTTGGGAGGGGAGTTGTTTTGTGTATCGCCGGTCTCAAATACCGGGAGGCCAGGGAAAATGAAGCAAAAAAGTATCAAAAAAGCCTCTACCGGCTGAGAGTGTAAATTCAAGTAGTAACTGCCGTCTCCCTTTATAAAGGGAGATGGAGAGGGGTTTTGAAGTAGTAAATCGCCGGTTTCTTTTGCACAAAGAATTATTTTAGGAAATAAGACCTTAAGGAGGTTTGTTTTATGGCTATACAAAAAATTTTCGTAATCGGGGCGGGGCAGATGGGCAACGGTATCGCGCAGGTCAGCGCGCAAGCCGGCTATGATGTGATAATGTCCGATATCAAGGATGATTTCGTCAAGAAGGGCATGGATACCATCAGCAAGAGCCTGGACAGGTCGGTCAAGAAGGGCACCATGACGGAAGCGGATAAAGCCGCTATCCTGGGCCGCATTAAGACCACCACCGATAATAATAACGCTAAAGACGCTGACCTCATTATCGAGGCGGCGCCGGAAATCCTGGATTTAAAGAAAAGCATCTTCAAGCAGCTCGATGAAATCTGCAAACCGGACGCAATTCTCGCGACCAACACTTCCTCTCTCCCCATCGGCGAAATCGCCACCGTCACTAAAAATCCTGCCAGGTTTATCGGTATTCACTTCATGAACCCGGTACCGGTCATGAAAGGCGTTGAGGTCATACCGGGCCGGAAGACATCCGCCGCCACCCTGGAAGCATCCAAAGAATATATCAAGAAAATCGGCAAAGAGTCCTGCGAAGCCAGGGACTATGCCGGTTTCATCGTTTCCCGCCTCGTGGACGCACTCATGAACGAGGCTTTCTGGTGCGTCATGGATGGCAACAAGCCGGAAGAAGTGGACAAGGCCGTCAAATTCTGCCTGAACCACCCCATGGGTCCGCTGGAGCTCTGTGACCTCGCTGGCGCGGATACCGTGCTGCATGGCCTGGAGACGATGTACGGAGAGTTCGGCGAGCGCCTGATGCCCGCCCCGCTCCTCAAGAACATGGTGCGCTCCGGCGATCTCGGCCGCAAGACCGGCAAAGGCTTTTACGATTATACCCAGAAGTAAATTAACTTGTCATTCTGAGCGGAGCAAAGAATCCGTCTCTTAAGAAAAAAGGAAGGTAAAAAATGGCAAACGATAAAGATGTTGTAATTGTAGCTGCGGCCAGGACGCCGTTCGGTAGGTTCGGCGGTTCCCTTGCCAACATTGACTATTATGAGCTGGGCGCGATACCCATGCGCGAGGTAGTCAAGCGGACTGGTATTAAACCCAACTTGATCAACGAGGTTTTCTGGGGCGTCGGCGATACTTCCGCCTGCCGTGACCCGTTCACGCCTGTAGCCGCCCGCCAGTCCCTCATCCGCGCCGGTCTCCCGCACGAGACGGTCTCCATTTCTTTCGATATGGCCTGTGTTTCCGCCATGCACGCCGTTAAACTCGCGGCTATGGAAATGGCTGCCGGTGAAATTGATGTTGCCATCGCTGGCGGCGCCACCTCTTTCGGCCAGTCCCCCATGGTCGTCCGCGGCCTGCGCTTTAACGGCTTCCGCATCGGCGATGTTAAAATGGAAGACCCGCTTTATGCGCTCGGCTATAAAGATTTCAACCCCGTTTCCGTGGATACGGATAATGTTGCCGCGGAATATGGCTTTGTCCGTCAGGACCTGGATGAGTTCGCGGCCCGCAGCCACACCAATTACGGCAAAGCGCACGCCGCTGGCAAGTTCAAGGATGAAATGATTTCCATGACGTTCCCCCAGCCCAAAGGCGACCCCAAGGTGCTGGAAATTGACGAACAGTACCGCCCCGGCACCAACCTGGAAGGTCTGGCCAAACTGAAGCCGGTTTACAACACCAAGATGATTACCGCCGGTAATGCCCCCGGGCTTAATGACGGCGCCACCGCTATCCTGCTCATGACCCGCAAGAAGGCCAATGAACTTGGCCTTAAGGTGCTGGGCCAGGTAATTGCCTCCACCTCCGTCGCCATCAATGCCAGCCGCATGCCGGAAGGCCCCGGTTACGCCATGATGAAGGCCCTTGATAAAGCCAAACTCACCTGGAATGATATGAAGATCATGGAAATCAATGAAGCCTTCGCCGCGGTACCGCTCGTTTCCATGAAAGTCGCCGCCAAAGGCGATAACAAGCTCTATAAATCACTGTATGATAAGATGAACCCGCTGGGCAGCGCCATCGCTATCGGCCATCCCAATACTGCCACCGGCGCCCGCATCATCATGAACCTCATGTATGAACTGCGCCGTATGGGCGGCGGTTACGCCATCGGTTCTCTCTGCGGCGGCCTGGCCCAGGCTGATGCGTGCATCATCAAAGTGGAATAATGTAAAATAGTCATTGCGGGGCTTTTTACGGCCTCGCAATGGCTTTTTTAAAAAGAAGATTAAAGGAGTAATGCATGGACGTAAAAAGCTTTTCTCTCAAAGGCAAAGTTGCCCTGATACTCGGCGGGGCCGGCGACCTCGGCAGCGCTATCGCGGAAACTTTTTCCCAGGCTGGCGCGGAAGTCATCATCAGCAGCCGCAAACAGGAGAACCTGGATAAAGTAGCCGCGGAAATTACCGCTAAAACCGGCAATAAAGTAAAAGGTATTGCCGGGCACCTCGGCAAACTGGAAACCATTAAAGCGCTGGTTGACGCTGTTATGGCGGAATTCAAACGCATTGATATTGTCGTCAACAGCTCCGGCTCCAGCTTTATGGTCCCCCTCACCGATGTTGAGGAATGGCAGTGGGACAACGTCATGAACGTTAACGTTAAAGGCCCCTTCTTCCTCCTCAAACAGATTGCGCCCATCATGAAAGAGCAGGGCGGCGGCAGCATTATTAACATCTCGTCCTACATGGGCATCCGCACGGAGGAAACGCTGGGCGTCTATTGCATCAGTAAAGCGGCGGTACTCCACATGACCCGCGTCATGGCCAAAGAGTGGGGCAAATGGAACATCCGCGTTAACTCCATCGCGCCCGCCTGGGTGCACAGCCGCCTCTCCGAGCCGTTCCTGAAACTCCCCGGTGTTAATGATCGGATGTTAAGCCAGACGGTCCTCGGTCACTTCGGCGAACCTGATGATGTGGCCGCGTTAGCCCTCTTCCTGGCTTCTGATGCCGGCAAGAACCAGACGGCTGCTTGTTTCCCGCTCGATTACGGGATGCTGACGTAATGAAATCTCCCTCTTGTCCCTCCTTTACAAGGAGGGAGGATGATAGAACAGAACCAGTATATGCCTGGTAAGTATCATCATTCTCTCCCTTTATAAAGGGAGAGTTAGAGAGGGATTTTGAAGTAGTAAATAATAATTTCCTTTCTCTTGGTTGAACGAGGAAATACTAGTAAGGAGGCTTAAAATGGCACTGTTAAGTGGTAAAGTTGTTCTGGTTACCGGCGCACGGCAGGGGCTGGGTAAATCCATCTCCCTGGGCATGGCGGAAGAGGGCGCTGACCTTGTTATCTGCGACCGCGTGACCGATGACGGCAAACTGGCGGAAACCGCCAAAGAAATTGAAGCGATTGGGCGGAAAACGCTGTCGCTGGGTGGGGACATCACCGTCGAGGAAGATGTCAACACCATCGTCAACAAGTCCATCGAGAAATTCGGCAAGATAGACGTGCTGGTGAACAATGCCGGCGTCACGGCGCAGGACTCCTTCCTGAACTTGCCTTACCGCCGGTGGCGCTTGATTCTCTCCGTCAACCTGGACGGCACGTTCCTCTGCTCCAAGGTCGTCCTGCCGCACATGATTGAAAAGAAAAGCGGCATGATTATCAACGTTTCCTCTATCCTGGCGCACCAGATACGCATGAACATCGCTTACGGCGTCACCAAGGCGGGCGTCGAGCGGTTCACTATGGGCCTGGCCCGGGAAATGCGGCGGGAAGAAGGCATCGCCATCACCTGCATCCGCCCGTACTTCGTCAAGACCGAGGTAGTCATGGGCTTTATGGATGGTCGCGATATCAGTGACTTCGAGGAGCCGATTATCTGGCAGAAATACCCCGCCATGATCGCCGCCGCCAAAGCATCGGACGTGACCGGTAAAATCTGGGACAAGGCCGCCCTGGAAGAAAAATTCGGGAAAATATAGTCCCTATAATCCATCAGAAAATCAGAACACCCCGACCTCATTGGTCGGGGTGTCTTTGTTTAAAATATTATTCCGGTAAACGGGGTTATTTCTGGGCAACCTCACAATAGACCATGGGGGCCGCATCGCCGGATGTCCAGCCGGATTGTCCTGCATTGCAGATAAAATAGCCGTGCTTTAAATATATGGTGTAGACATCGGTAGTTCCCTGGGAGATATTAAAGATAATGCGGCTGTTTTCCAGTGTCAGCAGGGTAAAATCGTTGCTGTCGGAGATGCCATCCTCATTGATATCCAGCAGATTATTGGCGGAATCACGCACTTCTATCGATAGATTTAAAGAGCGATAGACCTTGACAAGGTCATCGGTATTGGCCAGTGAAACGGTAACGGCAATATCGCCGGTGTAGCCGGTGGTTAATGTATCGATGTCGAACAGCGTACCGGAGCCGGTCTGGTTCCTCTGCAATCCCCGGGCCGTCCATGACGGCGGGCTCGACGTATTGGCGGTCACCGAAGCGAAGTCTGATTCGGCAACCGTTCCGTAAACGGTCGTGGTGGAATTCATAAAACCGGAAGCAAAAACACCGCCGGTAACTGCCAGCGCCAGTAGCAGGGCTCCAACCATATAAGCCACCCGGCTCCTGCCGGGGGCTTTGAACATCAGTACATCTTCATCATCAAGGAAGATAGCATTTTCTTTGTTGGCCGATACTTTATTGCCGTTGAGGAACGCTGCGGCTTTATCCGGAATTCTAAAGTCCGTTTTGTATAGATTACGCGCTTCAGCGATAGAGCGCCCGGCGATATCTGAAGCTTCGAGATTACCCTTGTACCTGATTTCTATCATACGTTTTCCGTTCTGTCCTGTATTGAATTTCCACATTTATGTTAATACTCGAATATAAATATCAGCATAAACTCTATAATGAATGACATAAAAAAGGCGTTATATATTGATAAATTTTCGTAAATAAAAAATAAAAAAACAGCCGGAAGGTACGCTGCGACGGGTAGGTTATATATGCTAAGATGCTATAGAGAAAGCGCGTTCTGTTATATGGAGGGATACCAATGAAACTTTGCCAAAGCGGTCTGATACTCTTCGCCGCCGTTTTATGGATAACGCTGCTGGCGGGCTGCGGCGGCTCCGGGCAGACCGGAACGAACACCGCGACTTTAGCCTCCGGCGAACCGGCCTACGCCACGGCGATGACCGATAAGATTTTACAGGCGCTTAGCAGCGGCGATTATGCTGCTTTCTCTCGGAATTATGATGCATCCATGAAACTGGTGATGACCGAGGCGGCGTTCAACCAGACAAGAGATTTAATAAATGGCAAGATAGGGACCTATGTCTCCAAGCAATTCAGTTCGGTCCAGGAAAAGGATGGTTATACCATTGTGGTGTATCAAGCCAAATACACTGATGAACCGGGGGATGTTACCGTATCCATCGCCTTCACCGGGACCGGAGATAAGGTGCTGTTTTCCGGCATATGGTTCGATTCGCCGAAGCTGCGGGAACAATAGATACGGAAACCGGCGGGGTTTTTATTCCCTGGTGATAGCCCAAACGGGGCAGTGGTTATCGGTGAGGCACCGGCCGCAGTCGGTGCATTTAGCAGGGTCGATGGTATACTGCGTTTCCCCTTCGATAATCGCGCCGGCGGGGCATTCGTAAAAGCAGCCGCCGCACTTAACGCAGTATTCCAGAATCTTATAGGCCACGCTGGCCTCCTTGGGCTAAAGACGATTTCCCAATCATTATACATTTTTCCTAAATGTATTCCAAAGCTTTTCCGGCATGTAATTGATTGACATATATTCGTACTCTGGTTAAGATATTTTTATTGATTGTGAAAACAGCGGTTTTTTTAACGGCATTAATTATGTTGCTTGTCCCGGCCGGCTGTGCGCCAGGCGATAGGACGGCTCCTGCTACTGCCGTGGCTGCTGACGCTTCTTCAACTCCTTCACCTGCTGCCGCTGTGTCTGCTTCATTGCCGGCAACTTCTGCGGCTGTTGAAGCAACAACCGGCGGAAAAACGTCCAGGACCCCTAAGATAGCCAGCTGGCTGGCCAAGGTGGATGAAATAATCGCCAGTCAGAAACCGTACGATTTAGTCATGTCCGGCTGGTTTACGGCGGAGCAGGCCGCGCAAATCAAAAAGCAAAACCCGGACGCTATTATTCTGGCTGGCATTTCCGTGAACTGGGTCTGGGATAACCAGGACTGGATGGCCTTCCTGACTTATATCGCCAGCTACGGGCGGGAAGTGCCTTTTACCGTCAAAGAAGACATGTATCTGCACCAGCCGGACGGCTCCCGGGTGGCTTTCGGGTGGGCTTCCGGGGAGTGGGGACATGAAGAGATATACGCCATGGACCCGCGGAACCCGGACTGGGTAAATCTTATTACTGCTTTCTATAAAAATGTCCTCGGCCAGCCCCAGCACGATGGAATTATCGTCGATATGGTACTGGAGGTATCGTGGTGCCCGGCAGCGATATCTGATGAAGCATGGGTAGCGGCTACCGGCGCGATATTCCGGCAATTAATCGCCTTAAATACGGAAAATAAGCCGGTGGTTTTCAACGCCGGGCGGGATTTGAACGATATTGACGTCTACCGTGACTACATGGACGGTTATCTCATGGAAAATTTCATGGGTGCGCAGCTTAAAGCCGCTTTTGATGACGGGCTGCAGGCCCCCGGCGATGACTTGATGGTTATCTATGCCGTGGATACGGACGACACGGGGATACAGGACCTGAACAAAATGAGGCTGGGGCTGGTCTTGAGCCTGATGTATGATAACGCCTATTTCACTTACGACTTCGGGCCGCGTGATCACGGGCAGGCGTGGTGGTTCCCTGAATATGATGTGGAGTTGGGCCGGCCCCTCGGGGATTATTACCGGCAGGGAGACGCTTATTACCGGGACTTTGAAAAAGGGACGATTGTAGCGTCACCTTATACGGATATAGCAGTCGTTTTCGATGAAGAACACGCGGACATTACGTCGGGGGAGACGGCTTTGACCTTTAACGTGTCCAAAGGAGACGGCCGGATTTTTCTTGACAGCCGTTAGGGGATTACCGGCGCTTACCGGAGCAGGAGACCCGCGTTTTCCGCCACTTTCATCAGCAGGCCGGGGATAATGCCCAGCAGCAAGATACCCAGGCAGCAGATGGCCAGCGCCACTTTGGGAGCGAGGGCGGCGGGGACTTTTTCCGCGGATACAGGCTCGTTGAACCACATCACCTTGACCACGCGCAGGTAATAGTACGCGGATATCACGCTGTTAATCACCGCAATAATTACCAGCCAGAGCAGGTCGGTCTGTACCGCCTGGCTGAAGATGTAGAACTTGGCCATAAAGCCGGCGGCCGGCGGTATCCCGATGAGCGATATCAGGCACAGGGTTAAAGCCAGCGCCAGCAGCGGCGCCCGCTTGCCCATACCGGCAAAGTCCGCGATAAGGTCTGTCCCGATTTTGTTGGTGATAGCGATAACGGCGATAAAAGCCCCCAGGTTGGTCAGCGCGTAGCTGGCGAGGAAGAAGAGGACGCCGCTTTGCGGCACTACGGATGAAGCAGCGCTCGATGAGAGCGTGTTATACATGCCGGCGGCGGCCAGGCCTACCATGATATAACCCGCCTGGGCGATGCTGGAATAACCCAGCATCCGCTTGATATTGGTCTGCGGAATAGCTGCCACATTACCGGTAATCATACTGATGACCGCCAGCACCGCGAAAATCATGCCCCAGTCCTGGCCTATCTGGATATCCCCGTGGAAAGCGGTAAGGAAGACGCGCATGATGACGGCGAAGCCGGCCGCTTTGCTGCCTACCGATAGATAAGCGGTGATGGTGGTAGGGGCGCCTTCATAGACATCCGGCACCCACATCTGGAAGGGCACGGCGGCAATCTTGAAGCCGAACCCGGCAACCATAAAGATGATGCCCATCATCAGCGCCGGGTTGGCGGTGATGGAGCCGTATGAAAGCGCCGTCAGTGACTGGACGATTTCCTTTAACTGCGTCTGGCCGGTAACGCCGAAAACGAGCGCCATGCCGTAGAGTAGTACCGCCGAGGAGATGGCGCTTAAGAGCAGGTACTTTAATGACGATTCGGTGGAGGTCTTGTTTTTCAGTAGCCCGACGAGCGCGTAGAGGGAGATATTGACCAGTTCCAGCGAGATAAAGACGGTAATAAGGTCGGTGGCGGCGGCCATCAACATCATCCCCATCGTCGAAAGCAGTATCAGGGCGTAGTACTCTCCCTGGAACCGCTCCATTTTCTTGATATAATCGGTAGAAGCCAGTATTACCAGGATGGCCACGCCCGCGAAGAATATCTTGAAGAAAACGGCGAAGCTGTCTACCCTTAGCATATTGTTGAAGAACGTGAGGCTGGTATCCCGGAAACACCAGGCAAAGAAAGCGGTGACCAGCAGGCCGATGATGCTGATGACCGCCAGCGCGCCTTTCCGTTTGATAAAGAGGTCGAGCAGGATAACGGCCACCGCGAAGACCAGCAGGGTTATCTCCGGTATTACCCCTTCCCAGTCCGGCATTTTATCTAAACCAAAGATTGTCAGGTCCAAATCCCGCTCTCCTTAATTTTATCCTTCCCTTATTTCCTTCTTCCGTTTCCCCCTTTCGCAAAGGGAGATTAAGGGGGTTTTTTATTAATTATTTTAGCCGCCGATCAGTTTCACGATTGGTTCCACACCCAGCTTGAAGACATCCGTCATCACCGCCGGGTAGATACCGACGAGGAAAATCACCGCCACCAGCACGAACATGTAGACCTTCTCCAGCTTGTCCGCGTCCTTAACGTTATTATATTCCGCTTTCACCGGGCCGTAGAATGCCTGCTGCACCATCCAGAGGATGTAGCCGGCGGTCAGCACTACCCCGATGATAGCGATGATGGTATAAACGTTTAGATGCGCCACAGCCGTGCTGGTATAGCTCCCCAGGAAGACCAGGAACTCCGCCGCGAAGCCGCTGGTGGTGGGGAGGCCCAACGACGCCAGCCCGGCGATGACGAACACCGCCGCGATGATTGGCACCTGCCGTGCCAGCCCGCCCAGCTTGCGCAGGTCGCGTACTTCAATGTTGTGGATAACGAGTCCGGCCATGGCAAAGAGCAGGCCGGTGACGATGCCGTGGCTGAACATCTGCAAAGCCGCTCCGGTCATGCTGACTTCACCTAAAGCGAAGATGCCCAGCAAAACATAGCCCATGTGGCTGATGCTGCTGTACGCAATCAGGCGCTTGATATCCGTCTGCATCAAGGTGACGGCGGCGCCGTAAATAATGCCGATGAGCGCCAGTATAATCAGAATCTGGGCGTATTCCTGCGCCTGCTGGGGGAACATGCTCACGCAGAGACGCATCATGCCGTAGCCGCCCATTTTGATTAAGACACCCGCCAGCATCACGCTGACGGCGGTCGGGGCGTCCGTATGGGCGTCCGGCAGCCAGGTGTGCAGCGGGAACATCGGCAGCTTGACGGCAAACCCGATGAAGAGCAGCCAGAAAATGGCTGCGGCGGGGACCGCCGTCTGTATCATGCCCAGCCCCTGCTGCGCTATTTCCAGCATGTTCAGGCTGTGCGTGGTGAAATAAACGCTTAAAATGCCCGCCAGCATGAACGCGCTGCCGAACAGCGTGTAAATAACGTACTTGGTGGCGGAATAGCCCTTCCGCCCGGAACCCCAGATGGATATCAGGAAATACATGGGGATGACTTCTATTTCCCACATGATGAAGAACAGCAGCAAATCCAGCGAGACGAAGACGCCGATGATGCTGGCTTCCAGCAACAGCAGCCAGGCGAAGAATTCGCGCGCCCGCTCGTGGACTTTCCAGGAAATGAGCACTGCCAGGAACCCGAGGAAGGTCGTCAGCAGCAGCAAAGGCATGCTTAGCCCGTCCACGCCCAGGTGGTAATAAGCGTTCAGCGGGGCAATCCAGAGATAATTTTCCTCGAACTGCACGCCGCCCGCCGCACGGTCGAAAACGATAAATAGATACAGGGACAGCAGGAACGGTATCGCCGTAAAAACGACCGCCAGGGGTTTGATGGCCTTATCGCTTTTCCCCGATAAAGCAACGACGATTGCCCCCGCCGCCGGCAGGAAGAGTATCACCGATAACCAGTTAAAGTCCAATTATCCTGTCTCCATTTTTTCTTTTTTCCCTCTCTCGGGTGGGGAAGTCTCCCTTTTTAAAGGGAGAGACAGAGGGATTTTGTATTAGAAAACTATTGAATTAAAAATCCAAACTCCTGCTTTTTAAATTCTTTATTTACCCCCAAATCAACACGCAAATCGTAATAATTGCTAACCCCATGCCCATAAATAAGCCGTAGAGCTGTAATTGCCCGGTCTGCGCCTGCCGGATGGCTTTGCCGCCCCGGACAATAATGTCACCGGCCCCGTTGACCGCCCCGTCCACGCCCTTGCTGTCGAACAGCTGGAAGCCGGTAAAGAGACCCTTAATCAGGACCAGCTTCACGATAAAGTTTTCATAAAGGTCGTCGAAGTAATATTTATCGCGGACAATACTGTAAACCGGCCCGAATACCTTGCCGATGGATTCCGCAGTGACCCATTTCTTTAAATAGACCGCGTACGCGCAGAAAATGCCGAAGAGCGCCACTACCAGGGAAACCAGCGGCAGCGGCACGCCGTTGACGGTATGCGTAAACACGCTGAAGAATATATTCCCGGTGGATTCGGCTTCATGCCCGAAGAACTCGCTGAACCCGCCGGAAAGGTTCCACCAGCCTGCCCCTATTGCCAGGATAGCGAGGAAGACCAGCGGCGCCACCATCACCCACGGCGATTCATGGGTGTGGCTGTAATCATGTCCGTGTTCGCCTTCTTCTTTGGCCCCGCCCCGGTATTCCCCGTGGAAGGTCATGAAGATGGCGCGGAACATATAGAAAGCGGTCAGGAACACGGTTATCATGGCAAACCAGAACAATACCGGCTGCGCTTCGAGGGCGCTGACCAGTATCTCGTCCTTGCTCCAGAAGCCCGCCAGCGGCCAGATGCCCGCCAGGCTCAAGGAGCCGATGAGGAAAGTGGCGTATGTCCAGGGCATCGTCTTGCGGAGTCCGCCCATTTGTCTCATATCGAACGTGCCGGTGGCGTGATTGACACTGCCGGAGCCCATAAAGAGCAGCGCTTTAAAGAAAGCGTGTGTGAAGAGGTGGAACATGCCCACCGCCACCGCCGCCTTGGTTATCAGCAGCAATTCTTCCGTGCCGGTATAGTGTCCGCCGCTTATTTCCTGGGAAAGCGCCATGCCCGCCGCCCCCAGCCCCAGCATCATGTAGCCTATCTGGCTGATGGTGGAGTAGGCCAGGACGCGCTTGATATCGTTGGCCACCAGGCCCATCGTCGCCGCAAAGATTGCCGTAAACCCGCCGGTAATCGCAACGATGGTAATCGCCTGTTCCGAAAATACAAAGAGCGGCATCGTGCGCGCCACCAGGAACACGCCGGCGCAGACCATCGTGGCGGAATGGATGAGGGCGCTGACCGGAGTGGGGCCTTCCATGGCGTCCGGCAGCCAGACGTGCAGCGGGAACTGGGCGCTCTTGCCCACCGCCCCCGCGAAGAGCCCGACGCAGGCCCAGGTCAAAGCGGAGCCGGCCAGCATGCCGGTCACGGCCAGGGTATGTAGTTGCGCTATATCCAGGGTGTGCGCGTTGTAATACAGTATCAAAATACCCGCCAGGAACCCGAAATCGCCGATACGGGTAACGATAAAGGCTTTCTTGGCGGCGTTGGCGGCTGACGGTTTGTGGAACCAGAAGCCGATGAGCAGGTAAGAGCACAGCCCCACCATCTCCCAGAATACGAACGTGAACAGCAGGTTGCCGGCAAGCACCAGCCCCAGCATGGAGAAGGTGAACAGGGACATGTAAGTGTAGTATCTGTAATAACCGGCCTCGTCGTGTGCCATGTAGCCGATTGAATATATCTGCACCATTAGACTGACCACGGAAACGACTACCGCCATGACGGCGGCCAGCTGGTCCATGACGATGCCGATACTGAAGTTAAAATTGCCGATGACCAGCCACTGTACAGCCGGCACGGCGATTTGATGGTCTTCCGCGCTCATTACGGATATCAACGACCATATGGAGAGCGCCGCGGATAAAGCTATCGCTAAAATGGTAATATAGCCATAAACCTTGGACTTGCGGTTGATAAACGGCCTTATCAGCAGCCCGTTGATGATAAAAGAAAACAACGGCAGCAGCATGATGAGCCAGATGTACTGATAAGGTATCATAATTTCCTCAAAACGTCCTTGATAACGTGTTCTTTATCCTGCGGCACCATGATGGAATACTCCGCCACTTCCCGGCCTTCCGGCAAGCCTTCAGCCGGCATAATGCGGGCGGGTACGCCTTCCCCCTCGAAGGCTTCCTTCCACATTTCCGCTATCGTCAGCGTCTGTGCTTTTTTAACTTCTACCCACATATGTTTTCTTTTTACTTCACTTTAATTGCTATTATGCCCAACCCCACCCAATCTACCTCGTTGTCATCCTGAACGAAGTGAAGGATCCGTAACCATTAACGGATTCTTCAGTCGTTTTACGCCTTCGGAATGGCAACCGCTTACATTGCCAGTACCGCGTCGCCCAGGTAAAACGGCCAGACGACGATGCCGAGAATAACCTTCCACCATACCAGGTTGGCAAAGCCGATGGTGAACAACCATCCGGCAAACCAGAATGCCCCCATGAAACCGCCTGATGCTTTCATTTTTTCAGCCCTCCCCATTTAATATTTACCTACCATTTCATGAGATTGATGTTGTTAACATCGATATTGGTAAAGTGGCGGTAGATTGCCAGCACGATACCCAGACCGACGGCTACCTCGGCGGCGGCTACCACCATTACGAAGATGGCAAAGACCTGGCCCGTCAGCAATTGCGGCACGATGTAGCTGGAAAACGCCACCAGCGTAATATTGACGGCGTTGAGCATCAGCTCGATGCACATCAGGATAATCACGGCGTTGCGCCGGGTCAGCGCGCCGAACAGGCCGATGAAGAACAACACCGCCGATAGCACCAGATAATGTTCCAGCCCGATATTCACCTAACTATCCATGCCTCCGTTTTTCATTTGCCCCTACACCCTATTCCCTCACTAGCTCTCCCCTTTCGTAAGGGGAGAGAATGATTATTCCCTTCCAGCATATTCTGGTTCTTCTCTATCATCATCCCTCCTTCGTAAGGAGGGACAGGAGGGAGAATCATTTCTCCCTCGTAATCACGATTGCTCCGATGATGGCCGCCAGCAGCAGCACTGCCCCGATTTCCACCGGCAGGATATAGCCGTTCTGGCTGAACAGGGTCGTCGCCAGCGGGCCGGTGGTCGGCGTTAGCGGCGCATCGGGTGATAGCCTCCACGGTGAGGCGGTAACGGCGTAAATCATGATGCCCAGCAGCGCCGCCGCGATAATGGCGACAGGCAGCTGCAGTTTATTCGCCTGGTTGCCCTTCTGGAATTCGCGGGTCATCATAATAGCTAAAATAATCAGTACGGAGATGGCGCCCACGTAGACCAGTATCTGGACCGCCGCCAGGAAATCCGCGCTAAGCGTAATGTAAATCCCCGCCACGGCGATAAAGCAGACTATCAGCATTAAAGCGGCGCGGAAAACGTTGCGGATGAACACTACGGCCAGCGCCGCGGCAATCATCACCACCGCCATTATCCAGAAAGCAACGGTCAGTCCCATTATTGCTGCCTCTTCTCCACTATCTTATCTACCAGCAGGGTCTGCTTGGGCAGTTTCTCCGCAAATTCCGGATGGTAATAAGCGCTGGCCGGCCTTTCCGGCGTTTCCAGCAGCGCGTCGTCGGCCTGCACGACCTCATTGCGGCGGTACTTGGCGCGCCGGTAGGAATAGCCCATGAAAAGCGCGTCATAAGGGCAGGCTTCCACGCAGAGGCCGCACTGGATGCAGTAGCCGGTATCCACGCGGTAGGTAGCCACCTCGTATTTGTTTTCCTTCATGTCCGTAGCCGTCACAATTTCGATGGCGCCCTGGGGGCACGCCTTGGCGCAGGTGGCGCAGCCGGTACAGGCGCTGCGTTTCCACACCAGCTCATGGCCGCGTATCCGGCGTGATGTGTTCAAGGTCTGCTCCGGGAACTGCGTCACCGTGGGGTGCCGCCAGTTATGGCTTATCGTCACCCAGAGGCCCTTGATGATGCCTATTCCCCAGCGTTCAAACTTCAACTCGGCCACGTCCTAACTTAAAGAATCTGGACCATATCACTACTAAAACTGCCGTTATTACGATATTTATCGCCACGACCACCCACGGCAGGGCGTCCGGCCATACCAGTACCTGTATCGCGGTAATGAATAAATTAATGATGCCCAGCGGGAAGAGGAACTTCCACGCCAGCCCCATCAGCTGGTCGATGCGCACGCGCGGCAGGGTGGTCCTTACCCAGACCATGACGTAGAACACGATAAACGTCTTCACAATGAACCACAGCCACGGCGGCAGTAAGGGCCCGCGCCAGCCGCCCAGGAACAGTGTGGAGATGATGGCGGACATGGCAATCGCCTCGGCATACTCAACCAGGTAGAACATGGCGAATCTCATGCCGGAGTACTCCGTCTGGTAGCCGGCTACGATTTCCTGGTCGGCCTCGAAGAGGTCGAAGGGACTGCGGTTGATTTCCGCCAGCGCGGAGATGAAGAAAATCAAGAACCCCAGCGGCTGGAGGAGGATGAAGGGTATGTTCTGCTGCCCCAGCACGATGCCGTTCATGGAAAGCGTGCCGGACATGAGAACTACACTGATAATGGCCAGCGCCAGCGGTATCTCGTAGCTGACTATTGATGCCACGGCGCGCATGGCGCCCAGCAGGGAATATTTGTTGCCGGAGCCCCACCCCGCCATGAACGTCCCTACGGAAGATATCGAGCTTACGGCTACGATAAATAAAATGCCGATGTTCAAATCGGCCAGCTGCGCGCCGTTCTGGAAGGGCAGCACCGTGAAAATAATCATCACCGGCGCGAAGGCTACAATCGGCGCCATGTAGTGTACTATTTTGTCCGCGGTATTGGGGACGATGGTCTCTTTAATCAGCACTTTAACGGCGTCCGCCACCGGCTGGAAAAGCCCGAAGGGGCCGGTGCGGTTGGGGCCGAGGCGGGACTGCATTCTGCCTATGCCGCGGCGTTCGACGTAAATGGCGCCCATGACCATCGTTAAAATAAATGCGATGATGACGACGGTGAAAAACAGCCAGTGCCACCAGTAGCCGCCCGGCCAGTCCGCCGGAACGACCTGCATGGGCAGCGGGTTGTTAACCGCGTTATTCAGTAATATCACTATCTGTCAACCTCGCCCATCGTAATATCGATACTCCCGAAAGTCGCAATCAGGTCGGCCACTTTCCAGCCCCGCACCATGTCCCGCAGCGCCGTCAGGTTAATTAAAGACGGCGGGCGCACGTGCAGGCGGTAGGGCGCGATGCTGTTATCCGAAACGATGTAAAAACCGAGCTCGCCCTTGGGCGATTCGATGCGCGCGTAAGCGTCGCCGGCCGGCGGGCGGATAAGCTGCGGCACGTCCGCTTTGGCGGGACCGCCGGGTATCTGCTGCATCGCCTGCTCGATGATGCGCAGGCTCTGCCTTGTCTCTTCCATCCTGATGCGGTAGCGGTCGTAGTTATCGCCGTTCTCCCGCACCGGTATATCGAACTCGAAGCGGTCATAAATTGAATACGGGTCGTCCTTGCGCAGGTCCCGCTTGATGCCGCAGGAACGCGCTACCGGGCCGCTGATGCCGCAGTTGATGGCCACGTCTTTAGGTAAAACGCCCACGCCGATGGAGCGGGCCATCAGTATTTCATTCTTCATGAGCATCCGGTCCAGTTCCTCGATATAGCGTGCCAGCTGTTTCAACAGCTTTTTCAGGGCGGGCAGGAATTCGTCCGGGATGTCCTGGCTGACGCCGCCGATGCGCATGTAGTTATAGGTCAGGCGCTGGCCGCAGGCCATCTCGAACAGGTCGAGGATTCTTTCCCGCTCGCGCAGGCCGTAGACGATGGGGGTCATCATCGCGCCGCAATCGCTTAAGTAAGAGCCGACGATGACAAAATGTATGGCGATGCGCTGCAGCTCCGCCATGATTACTCTTATATATTCGGCGCGCTCCGGCACCTTAATCCCCGCCATCTTCTCCACTGTCAAACAGTACCCGAAGTTGTTGCTCATGGAAGCCAGGTAATCCAGCCGGTCGGTGAGGGGGATAAAGCCGGTATAGGTGCGCTCTTCCGCCAGCTTTTCCACGCCGCGGTGCAGATAGCCGAAAACGGGTTCCATATCTAGGACGACTTCACCGTCCAGCGTTGCCCGCATGCGGTAAACGCCGTGGGTGCTCGGGTGCACCGGCCCGATGTTAATGACAAACGGCTCGGTTTTGAGCGTGATTTCCTGCGTGGTCGTCACCGGTTCCAGTCCTTTCTCAAAGGATGCCCGTCAAAGCCCTCCCAGAGTAAGATTCGTCTCAAATCGGGGTGGCCGTTGAATTTTATGCCGAACATGTCGTAAATTTCCCTCTCCTGGAAGTCCGCCCCCCGCCACACCTTGATGACCGAATCTACATTGGGATTATCGCGCGTGTAAACGCGGGTCTTGAACGTTATAGACTTGTTGGCTTCCGTGTAGGTGACCATGTAGACCAGCTCGAAGTAGCTGTAATAATCTGCCGCGGTCACGAAGTTGAAATAATCGTATTTGAGCTCTTTAAGATATTCCGCGATTGCCAGTAAGGATTCGCTCTTGACCAGCGCGCTGTGGCTCCCCAGCTCCTCGATGGCCCCGGGGAACTTGGCGCTCAATTGGGCGACGATTTCTTTGGCGGAAAGGGCAACCGTCATTTGCGGCCGTCCTTTCTGCTGTCATGGAATCTTTCCAGCTGCGGTATGCGGAAATTGAACTTCGGCATCTCTGCCGGGGTTAGTTTAAATTCGTTGAGGTCCGGTACTGCTTTCGTTTTCCCGATTTTCTTTTGCAGCATCTGGACGGCGTATATCAGGGCTTCCGGGCGGGGCGGGCAGCCGGGGACGTAGACATCCACCGGGACGATTTTATTATAGCCCGGCACCACGGCGTAGGACGAGCGGAAGATGCCGCCGCTGATGCCGCAGTTGCCCATCGCGATAACCCATTTGGGCTCCGCCATCTGGTCGTAAACGCGGCGCACATTGGGCGCCATTTTCCACGTCAATGTACCCGCGGTAATCATCAGGTCGGCCTGCCTGGGCGACGCCCGCACGATATCCATCCCGAAGCGGGTCATATCGAAGCGGGGGCCTTCCACGGCCATGAACTCGAAGGCGCAGCAGGCCGGGAAGCAGAACGCCGTCCACAGCGAAGAGCGCCGCGCCCAGTCGATTACCCAGTCCGCGGTGGTCAGGAAGATATTCCGTTTTATTTCTTTATCCAGCCATTCGTCGCGGTCCGGAATCGCGTACTTGTGGCTGGCTTTAAATTCTTCAATCTCCCGGCCTTCCCGGCGGTCCACTTCCAGGGCGTCATAGACCGGGTTTTTCTCGTTGCTTATTTCCATTCGAGGGCCTTCTTTTTCCAGGCGTAAATGTAGCCGATAAAAACGATAAAGACGAGTACGCCGATAACCCACAGGCTTTCCGCGCCGAGCGCCCTTAGCTGTACCGCCCACGGGTAAAGGAAGATGACCAGCACGTCCAGCGCCAGGAACACCAGCGCGTAGAAGTAGTAGCGGAAATTGAACTGCACCCAGGTCTTCCCGATTGTTTCCAGCCCGCATTCGAAGACGGAGAGCTTGGAATCATTGGGGTTACTGGGGACGATTTTCAAATACTTCAGGATGGTGGGTATCATCACCATCAGGAGGGAAAAACCTATCGCAACGACGATGAATAACGCGATTAATCCGTAATTGGCTAACAAAAACTTACCTCTAACTATCTAGAAGCTTATTTTCACTCATGTTGGTAAGGGTGGCGCACTGGAAAAGTATACCACGAATTTTTTTACCAGTGCAAGGAAATGATACGGAAAACCGGTAAAAATCCGCTTTCACGACCCCACCCTCTTATTCTCCCTCTCCGTCCATAAAATACGTTACCCTCGCCCTTGATGGGTGTTGTATCAAAAGTATTATTTTATGGTCATTTTGACCCCGATGCAAATCGGGGGAAAAATCCGTAGCCGCCTTGTCAGGCACGGATTCTTCGTCACGGAGTTTATCTTGAGCGTAGCGAATGTATTCCTAAGCATGATTTTTGGTACAAGTCTCCCTTGATGAGATAGGGTGAACGAGAAAATTAGCCCGGTTCGTTGCCTGTTACCTGCCGCGCTTTGCTTTAAGTAAAACGTCTATTTCATCCAGGTGCATCTTGCGGTGAATAGCGCGGTTCAGGGCGTGGCGGTCGCCCAGCGCCTCTATCTTTTTTGCCAGTTCATCGGAAAGCCCCGCTATTTCACGGTCTACTTTTTCCGCGGCGCTGACGGCCAGTTCGGCGGCTTTGCGGGGAGGCATTACCAGCAGGAACGGCAGGATGGCATCGTTGATAACGTCCGTATCGAGGTCGGTCAAGCCCGATGGCGTGATGCCGTTCTTTTTCCATTGACGCACCAGAA
>DAOUGB010000129.1:0-1965 GCA_034429595.1 Dehalococcoidales bacterium | reverse complement strand
TCAGCTCCACGTTGAAAAAAGGAAGCGACTCGATAGACGGCCCGCCGCCGCGGTTGCCCCCGCGTTTGCCGTGCGAAAATAATTTCAAATCTGCACCCGGCGCCAGGGAATCGGTCTGGGACGCAAAATCCGAAGGAGCGGCATCCGTACCCCGGGCATGATGAACGGTTAATATTTTGTAACCGTTCACAAATATTTTCATAAAAACTTCAAAATGTTAAAATAGGTAACTTGCGCTTTTGTGGATAACATGGTACACATAGGGCATGGATACCAAAGATATACTGATTGCCAGGCAAGCGGCGGAAATTCAGACGCTGCGTGACTACATCAAAATTCTGGAGAACAAGATCCAGTTGCTCGAAGAAAAAATTGCCCGGCTGGAAAAGAATTCTCGCAATTCGTCCAAGCCGCCCTCGAGTGATATAGTCAAGCCCGCCAGGACGGTGGTGAAGGTAGGCCGCGGGAAACGCTGGCGTGGCGGCCAGCGGGGTCACCGGAAGGCTTCGCGTCCAGCTTTTCCGCCGGACCAGGTGGATGAAACGGTGGAATACGAGTTTACGGCGAAAGACGCCCAGGGCCTGATTCCCCTGGAGGAATGGTCTATTCTGCAGCAGATTACATTGCCGGAAAAGAGGTATAAAGTAATCGAACATCGGGCCCGCAAGTATCTGGATCCGATGACGGGAAAGATCCACATCGTCCCGCTTCCAGAGGCGATTCGCTCCGGCGGCCTCTTGGGAGCAGAAATGACGGCGTTGGGTTCGTTCCTGAAAGGGGCTTGCCATATGTCCTACACGACGATCCAGCAGTTTTTCCAACAGGGGATGAAGCTGGATATATCGCGAGGTCTGCTGTGCAAGAGCACGCAGAAAGTTTCCGCGGCCCTGAAACCTTCGTATGAGGAACTCGTCGCCCGGCTGCCGGAGGAACCGCTGGTCAACGTGGATGAGACCGGCCATCATGATGAGGGAAATCTGCACTGGACATGGTGTTTTGATACCGTTGGGTACAGCCTGTTCCAGATTGATGCCTCGCGCGGCTGTCAGGTGCTGGAGGAGATGCTGGGCAAAGACTTTGCCGGCATTATCGGGGCGGATTACTGGGGCGCCTACCGCAAGTATGCCCGCCTGTTCGAGGTTCGCATGCAGTATTGTATGGCTCATCTGATCCGCGAGATTCTTTTTCTGGCGGAGTACCGCGTGAAAAGCCTGTCCCACTGGGGCCAAGCGTTGCTGGCCTGGCTGAAGAAGTTGTTTGACACGCTGCATCGCCGGGAGAAACTTACGGAAAAAGGGTTCCGGCGTGCGATGGAGAAAATCAAAGCGGGATTTCTCCGGATCGTGCGGCGACCGCCGGATCATAAACTGGCGAAGAAATTGGCCCGGCGTTTTACCGGCGAGGCAGCCGAGGATTATTTCCGATTTATAACGGAACCAAACGTGGAGCCGACGAACAATGGCACGGAGCGGCAGATTCGACCGGTCGTCATTGACCGACGCATCACGCAAGGAACCCGCGGCCAGAACGGTATGAGCTGGTGCGAACGCATCTGGACCACGATTGCCACTTGTAAGAAGCAGGGTCGAAATGTCTTTGATTTTATCCATGACTCCGTTAACGCTCACTGGAGCAATAAATCCTATCCATCGTTAATCCGGTAATTCTGTGAACGGTTACCAACTTTGAAGATGGCAGCGGCGTAGTTGCCAACGATAGTTCAGGTTACGGCAATGCGGCCAATGGGACCTTTGTGAATTCCGGGATTAGCTGGGTACCCGGTAAAGTGGGAAATTACGCAGTGAATGTGGATGGTACTTCCTGGATTGACTGCGGCAATGACGGCAAATTCAACATTACCGGCCAGATCTCCGTTAGTGCCTGGATCAAGGCGACCAGTGCCAATTACTACGGGATGCTGGTTTCCAAAGGAAATACGGCTGGATGGCGAGTATGCCAATGGGG
>DAOUGB010000128.1:0-7588 GCA_034429595.1 Dehalococcoidales bacterium | reverse complement strand
GGGAGGTGACGGAGCGGGCGGTCAACCGCAAGCGGGGCATCTGGCTGGCGATAATCGGGGGTACCGCCGTAGCGGTATGCTGGGCCGTTTACCTTCTCGTTTTCGGGCGGCCGCGGGGGGTGGGGATAAGCCTGCTTGTAGATATAATCGCAATAGTCATCGGTATTTTTGTAGCGGCCAGCCGGCTACGATAGAAGCCGGTTTTTTACGAGATTGTTAAAACAATCTTAACTTAAGCGACATAACTTGATAATTTACACGCTTGATAGTATAGTTTAACAGATGCCTTCACTCACAAAGGAAAAGTCAAAATTGTCCATAGCGCCTGAAGCCAGCCGGCTACTCACGGAAATCAGCCGATTTTTCGCCGCGAAAGACCTCCGGGCTTACATCGTGGGCGGGTTCGTGCGCGATACACTGCTGGGACGCGCCACGGCCGATATCGATATCGCCGTTAGCGCGGATGCTCTGGGGGGCGCCCGCGAGATTGCCGGCGTCCTGGGCGGTAAATACGTGCCGCTGGACGAGGTGAACCCGACGGGACGGGTGGTTATTCCCGATAACAAATGGTATCTGGATTTCACCACGCTCAAAGGGGATATTAAAGAGGCCCTGGCGCACCGGGATTTTACCGTCGATGCGCTGGCTTATGAGCTCGACGAGAGTATCGCGGACGGCTTCGATACGGAAAACATCATCGCCCCGTTCGAGGGCCGGTCGGACCTGGAACGCCGCCTGGTGAGAGCCCTGAATGACGATGTCTTCAAGGCGGACGCCGCCCGGCTGATACGCGCGGTGCGCATCGCCGCGGAACTCGGCTGCCGCATCGACGATGCCACGGAAGCGCTGATTGCCGGAGACAGCGGCTCTATCACCCGCGTGGCCGGGGAGCGCCTCCGGGAAGAGCTGCTGCGTTTACTGGCTTTACCCGGCGCCGGAGAGCGCCTTTTCCACATGGATAAGCTCGGGCTTGTTACCGCCCTGATACCGGAGCTTGCTCCGGCAAGGGGGGTCGACCAGCCGCGCGCGCATGTTTTCGATGTCTTCGAGCATTCGCTCCAGACCGTCAGCGCGGTCGAATTCGTCTTGAGAGAAGCGGACTGGGCGTACGCCGGTGAAGAAGTACGTGCCCTGATTCCGTGGTCGGCCCGGCTGGACCAGCACTTCAGCCGGGCGATAAGCAGCGGCAGCACGCGCCGGACGATACTAAAGCTGGCGGCGCTTCTGCATGATATCGCCAAGCCGCAGACAAAGTCCATGGACGAAGGCCGCGCCCGCTTTCTGGGACACCAGGAAGAAGGCGCCGCAGTAGCCGCCGCCATCATGGCAAGACTAAGGTTTGCCAACCGTGAAACACAACTGGCGGAACTCCTGATAAAATATCACCTCCGGCCTACCCAGATGAGCCATGAAGGCCTGCCTACCAACCGCGCCATTTACCGTTTCTTCCGTGATATCGGGGAGGCGGGAATCGATGTGCTTTTCCTTTCCCTGGCGGACCATCTGGCGGCACGGGCGGACTCGCTGGATATTGCGGAGTTCCGGGGGCATGCCGCGATGACAGCCTACGTGCTGCAAAAGCATTTTGAAGAGGTAAACCTCTCCGCTCCGCCTAAAATAATCGATGGGCATGAAATCATGGAGCGTCTCGGGCTGCCGGCGGGACCCGTCATCGGCGAGCTGCTGGAAGCGTTAAAGGAAGCACAGGCCGCCGGAGAAATAGCCGATAAACCGCAGGCTTTAAATTTTCTTAAACACCTTTTTGAAGAAAAGTTGAAAAATAGTCGTAATTAGCGTACCTGGAGTGAGAAATGCAGAGAAGTAACAACATCATTCTGATTATCATTATCATCCTTTTCGGCCTTTCGGTGTGGGCTGTTGTGCCCAACTCATCACTGTCAAAGGCCATGGGCCGGGAGGGAATGCAGCTTGGCCTGGACCTTAAAGGAGGCGTACACCTCGTTTACAAGGCGGAATTCGCGGAGAACGCCACTGCCAGTGAACGCAGCGCCGCCCTGGACGCCACCATAATTAAAATCCAGCAGCGTATCGATAGATTCGGCGTCACCGAGCCGAGCATCCAGAAGGTGGGTGAGGACCGCATCATGATACAGCTCCCCGGTTTTACCGATATTGAGGCTGCCAAGAGCCTTGTCGAGCAGACAGGCTTCCTGGAGTTCCGCGAGATCGAGCTTGATGCAACGGGCGAGCTGGTTACCCTGGATGATTATTTACAGCAGGGTTCATACCAGTTCATTGATGCCGAAGAGACCAGCGACCGTCTTTTTGTCGAGCTTAATCATGAAGATGATAACTTCGGTAAGCTTATCGCCGTTCTTTCCAAGGATGAAACCGGTATCCACCTGACCAACGCCGAAGGAAATCCCGTGGATAACAATACGATTTCCCGCTATAGCGCCCTGTATGCATGGATACCGGCCCGGGGCGATGACGGTACACCGCTGACCGGCTCTCTGCTATCCGATGCTCAACCCAATATCGACCAGCAAACAAGCCGTCCTGAAATTGATATTGAATGGAATGATGAAGGCGCTAAAATATTCGATCAGATTGCCGTACGCCTGCACAATCCGGCCGGTAATAGCGGGACATTTTCATACAAGTACGCTTTAGGTATCTTCCTGGACCAGAAAATGCTCTCGGCCCCGCAAATGACATCACAGAAATATGAGGGCCGGGGGACAATTTCCGGCACCTTCACACTGGATGAAGCGGAGGAGCTGGCTACTTTACTTAAATCCGGCTCCCTGCCGATGCCGCTGCAAAAACCGCCGCTTTTCCAGGAAAAAGTATCGGCCACGCTGGGGGCGGAGTTCGTCGATAACAGCGTGTTAGCCGGTATTATCGGGATTTTGCTGGTGATAATCTTCATGATTGCTTACTACCGCATCCCGGGGCTGATGGCCAGCCTGGCGCTTATCTTCTACGGTACATTAACCCTGACCATTTTCAAACTTTGGCCGGTCACCATGAGCCTGGGCGGTATCGGCGGCTTTATCGTATCCATGGGTATCGCCGTGGATGCCAACGTGCTTATCTTTGAAAGAATGAAGGAGGAGTTCAGAATGGGCCGGACACTCGGCGCCTCGATCGAAGCCGGGTTCCACCGCGCATGGTCGGCCATCTGGGATAGCAATGTCACAACCTTCATTGCCTGTATCATTCTTTTCTGGCTGGGCAGCGCGGCCATGAACAATGCCGCCGTCATCGGCTTTGCCGTGACGCTCTTCATCGGTGCCATCGTCAGTATGTTCACCGCGGTACTGGTGACCCGGACGCTCCTGCGCGCCATCGCCGGCACCGGCCTGGCCAAGCATCCTTCTCTATTTACTGTAACCGGAGGCAAAAAATAATGCTTGACATAGTTGGAAAAAGATTCTGGTTTTTCCTTATCTCGGGAATACTTATTGTTATCGCCGTCGCTTCACTGATAATCTTCGGGCTGAAGCCGAGTATCGAGTTCAGCAGCGGTTCTTTGCTATCGCTGAAATTCGAACAGCCGGTAGAATACACCGCGGTGGAAGCGGAAATAAGCAACCTGGGTTATAGCGGCGCTATCGTGCAGCAAACCGGTGCCGGCGAGTACCTGATACGCACGGAGGAGATTACCGACCAGCAGAAACAGGAGCTTGAGACCGGTCTGACGGCCGCCTTCGGGGCGGTTTCCGAATCTTCGTTCAACTCCGTTTCCCCGCTGGTGGCCTCCGAGACGGCGCGCAACGCCTTTATCGCGGTGGCTGTGGCGATGATTGGTATGCTGCTTTACGTTACGTATGCCTTCCGCAAGATGCCCAGTCCGTTCCGGTGGGGCACCTGCTTCGTTATCGCCCTGCTCCATGACATTCTCGTGACGGTGGGGCTTTTCTCCCTCTTCGGTAAGATCTTCGGGTGGGAAATGAACCTGATGTTCATTACCGGCATTCTCGCCATCGTCGGCGTATCGCTGGATAACACCATCGTCGTCTTCGATAGAATGCGCGAGAACCAGAAGATGGGTATCAGCACCGATTTCGGCGTCGTCGTGAACAGAAGCCAGATAGAAACGCTTTCCCGGTCGCTCAATACCAGCATCACCATCCTGATTGCCTGTCTTGCCCTGCTGCTCTTTGTCGGCGGCACCATTCAGAACTTCGTCATCGTCCTGATGATTGGTCTTATCGCCGGCACGTTCGATTCCGTTTTCGTAGCGCCGGGGCTGCTGGTAGTCTGGGATAAAAAAGAGTGGGGCAGATTCATCGGGCGGAAACCGGCACCGGTCAAAGCCTAAGGCGAGGGATAAATGTTTTCCGGTAAGAGCGGCGCTACCAGGCTGTCAATCATTATTGTCATCAGCCTGATTGTACTCAAGACAGCGGTCAGCATCATTACCGGGAGTCTAAGTATCCTGGCGCAGGCGGTTGACAGTTTCCTGGATTTATTCGCCGTCGGCGTTACGTACATCGCAGTGCGCTTTTCCTCCAGGCCCGCGGACGCGGAACACCCTTTCGGGCACGGCAAGGCGGAAAATATCGCCGCCGTTATCCAGGCGGTGCTGATATTCCTCGCCGGCGGCTCCATCATTTACTCAGCGATAATGCGCATTGAAAGCGCCGATGCGCTGAATTTGACCGAAGCCGGCATGGCCGTCATGGCGGTATCCATCCTCGCCAGCATTTTTCTTTCCCGCCACCTGCGCAAGGTCGCCCGGCAAGAAGACTCGATGGCGCTGGAGGCTAACGCGCGTAACATCGCCACGGACGTTTATTCCGCCTCGGCGGTGCTGGTGGGGCTGATTGTGGTGCGCTTCACCGGCTGGGATATTATCGATGATATTCTGGCGGGCATCGTCGCCCTGCTGATTATAAAAGTAGGCTTCGATGTGGTGCGCAATTCCTTCGGGGGGCTGGTGGATGTCAAGCTGCCGGAGGAGGAAGAAAGCAAAATAAAAGCCGCTATCACGGAGCATTTCCACGAGGAAGTAGTTAGCTTTCACAAGTTCCGTACCCGCAAGGCCGGGAACCAGCGTTACATCGACCTGCATCTGGTGATGCCCAAGCATATCACCCTGGAAGAAGCGCACGATATGTGCGACCATCTGGAAAAAGACATGAGGACACGTTTGCGGCGCACGGATGTCACTATCCATGTGGAACCCTGCGACGGTAAATGCGCGGCCTGCCAGATTAAGTGCGAGAAGCGCTTAAAGCCGGGCGATTATTAGTTTGATTTCACCCTCTCCTTGCCTTCCTCTCCCGCAAAGGGCTTTGTATCAAAAGTCATTCTGAGGAGTGAAACGACGGAGAATCCGCGCCCGGCAAAGTAGCTACGGATTCTTCCCCCGATTTGCATCGGGGTCAGAATGACAATAGTATGGACACTTTTGATACAACACCCCCGCAAGGGGAGAGGTAAAGCGGAAAGGGTGATAGCTTACGGGCAGGGAGAATGACGATACTATGTTGTTAAAGTACAGTAGGAAATCTCCCTTAATCCCTCTTTGTTAAAGAGGGAGAACCTCACCCTCCGGCTCCCTCTCCGTCCACGGAGAGGGAGGGGTTAACAAAGGCCATCATTGGCCCTTCGCTTCGCTGCACTCCAGCGTGACAAGAAAGAAAAGGGCGTTTACAGTATAAGGTAGGGGGAGGGAAAATGTGAAGGGGGATTTGTCACGGGGGGTGTTTACCTCTCCCTTTCGTAAAGTCATAGACCCCGCATGAACGGAGTGAATCGGAGGGAGATTGAGAGGGTTTTTAGATTATCACTAACTAGCCTGCACGAAGTTGATAATCCCCTTCACGATGAACTGCCCGCCGAAGTAGAGCAGCGCCACGCTCAAGATGATAAACACCCACTCCTGCACCTTTTCCCCCCAGAACGAGTGCGTCTTGTATATCGTGAAGGACACCAGAGACAGCCAAACGAGGTCGCACATCCAGTGGACGATGATAAAGAAGGGCAGCCCCCACGACCCTACCGCATCGATGAACTGCATCAGGAGCAGGCTGCCGACCGTTATCCACCAGACGATGAAGAACGGGTTTAACCCGCTCATGACGATGCCCGCCGTAAAAGCGTTATACCTGGTATCTTTACCCTCGCTGGACAGTTTCTTGCGGGCGCGGAAAAGGTCGTACCCCATCCAGACAATCATGCCCCCGCCCAGCACGCTCAAGACGAGCTTAAGGATTTCATTCTGGAAGAAATTGGCCAGCCCGAAGTAAATCAGCAGTATCAGCGGCACCTCGATGACGGCGTGTCCCAGCGATACCAGTACCCCCGCCCATGGCGACTTCAAGCTTTTAGCCAGGGTAACGGTGAACATGGGGCCGGGCATCATCACGCCGGAGAGAGAAGTTACGATTACGGTTCCTAAGGCTGCTAACAAGATATTTCCTTAATTAACGTATTTACCCCATTATAACATTTACGAGTGTTTTTATCCCGCAAACGGCGATTTTTTGAAAATCCGACAACGGGAAGGTGCAGCTAAGTACTTTGGCGCTTTAGTTTTTCAGGTAAGCAAAATTCCCGGTGACCGTATAAATCCCTACGGCGCTGCCCGCCCGGATGACGAATTCACTCAAGCCTATTTCACTGTTTTTATTACCCCAGTCGTAGGTATAGCCCAGCCGGGTCCAGGGATAGCCGTCTTCACCGTAAGACACGCTTTCCAGCTGATTAAACCAGCCCCGGTAGGCGTCATCCACCCAGGCGGGGAAATCCAGTTCTGCTTCGCAATCGGCAATATCCGGGTCAGGGCTGGGACGAAAGATATCCGCCGGTTCGGCCCATATCTCCACGAACCACTGCTTGCCGTTGTGCGGCGGCAGTCCGTAAAGCTGCTCCAGCCGCAGCACTAGGCTGTCGCCGGTCAAAGAATCGTTCTTCCGGTAAAATTCTTGCAACTCTGCGGGAACTGCCGTCCACACTTCCCGGCTTAACGTTATGTTCCCGCCTGTATAATCATTGTATCCATTCCAGGATGTCCAGGTGAGTAGTAGCACCCGGCTCGCGCCCGGTTGCCCTTCCCATACAAGGTCGGGATTATAATAGGTGATAGTCTCCAGGTCACGGCA
The DNA here is from genome assembly GCA_034429595.1 of Dehalococcoidales bacterium. Lineage (GTDB taxonomy): Bacteria > Chloroflexota > Dehalococcoidia > Dehalococcoidales > RBG-16-60-22 > RBG-13-51-18. Next base: position 512 of record DAOUGB010000128.1, on the reverse strand, counting down.
TATTTCATCAGGCTCGGCCACCCGAGCATCGTCGATAGCGGCGAGGTAGGCCGCCCGTAAACTGCTGCTGTCCGGGGCGGCGGCACAGCCCGTGAAGAACAGGCCAAATAGGACAATTAGTAATATTGCTGCAATCCCGAAAAAGTCACGCTGTTTCATCTGCCTGATTTTACATTAAAAGGCACCGGACGGCAATTCTTCGTCCGGCTTGAGTTAGCTTTTTTATTGCTTGTGGTTTTACAAAATCCTCTTCGGCTTCCCCTTTACAAAGGGGAAGGATGTCAGCCTCATAACAAGAAATCTACATTATGACCCTGTGGCTCGTCCTCCTTTTTAAAGGAGGAGTGAGGAGGATTTCATTACCCCTCTCTTGAGTTAGCCTTTTTATTGGCTTATACTAAAGCCAAAGGAGCGTAATAAGTGTCTCTTGATTTAACCAAAACCGCCGCCCAGGTCATCGCCATGGTTGCCGGACTCAAGAACCGCCGCGCGGAACAGGCAGACCATTTGCG
>DAOUGB010000127.1:0-5331 GCA_034429595.1 Dehalococcoidales bacterium | reverse complement strand
TTTGTCCAGCAGTACAAGATCAATATGCACGAGGACTCGCGCAGGCGCCTGGAAGAACTGCTGCAGGAATATGCCCCCCAGGCCTGGGCCGCGATTATGCAGAGGGACAAGTCGTTGTGAGGCATTCGATGAGTGAAGAAGAACTTCGTAATATTGCAAATAATATCTTTATCCCGCCAGATGTGCAATTGAGGATCGGTCTACTGGAGAGCGAGCGCGATCAACTGCGCACCGAATTGGACGCTGTTCGCAAGCAATTAGCGATTGCCTGTCATGTCCAGGCCGGCGATAAGGTCGGGTTTGATTGGGCAGTTTTGCGCCTGATCAGCGACTCCCGCGATGCGCTGAACAATTTGTGTAACGCCGTGGCTTATGATCTACGCCATGGTGATGACCCGGATGAGGATAAATCGTGGGAAGCGCTAATACAACTGAGGGATGCGCTTTCGGCAGCCAGGGCGATGATTGACCGGCTTGATGGAAAAGCGCCCTGCGACGCTTCAAAAGGCGGGGGCGCATGAACTGGAACTACCGCGTTGTGCATTTATATGGGGTCAATGGTGTTAAAAATATACGGCGCTGGGATGATCTATCCGTCCACGAAGTGTATTACGATGGCGATACGCCCACGACAATGACCATCAACAGCGTGTCGCCCGCCGGCGCTACCATTAAGGAGCTGCAATCTTCCTGGACGATGTATCAAGCCGCCTTTGAAAAAGCAGTTCTGTTCTACGATATGGACCATGACTGCTTTACAGATGTGGATTCCTGGGAAGCGCATGTCTTGGAATATTCATCTACCTTTGATGCTCGGGATCTTTCGTGATGGAATATATCTCGATATTCAAACTAACCCAAAAAGGCTATATGTTGGACACCGAGTCTCCTTCTCGAATGATTGAGAGTGGGTATCGACCACGGATGCATTTGCCGGCATATTCATGTGGGTTCCGGGTGGAAATTGCCACCAGTTATCATACGATCGATGCGGCAAGGAATTGGCGGCTGTGGCGGTTAATCGGTGTTTATCGCTGGCGGGCAAGTTTGCCCCAGAAGCAGAACAGGAACTGGTAGGAACAGGAATGATCAAAATCTCCCTAACCGGGTCTCAATTAGCGGCGTGCGATAATGAGAATATGAGCGAAGGTTCTCGCACCCTGATCCCGGTTGATACAATCGCCTGGTTGGCCGACCAGGTCGATGATGCTTTCCAGCAGAACCGGAATATGATGCTCCTGCTGCGCCAGTATTCTGATGACCTGGATGCCGAACACCTGCGCTCCGCCAAGCTCAGGGTGCAGCTCGATGAAGCGGATAACACAATCATTCTTCTGCGCAAGAAGCTGATCGAATACCAGGGACGCTTGGAGCGGTTGCGCAAAGGGCTGCCCGAGACGGATCCGGAGCGCCCGCCGGAGAAGCTGCCAAAAACCACCGGGCAACTGGTCGATCCGGGTGAGCCAAAGGTAAGAATTGCGTAAGGGTTACGAAAGCCTTTCGTAAGGCATTTATAGCCTACAAACGGGCTTTTGTAACATTACCCTACCTATCGTTAGTCATAACCTATGGTAAAGGGCTGGAGGAGTTTTACGTGGCACAATGTACCGCTACGGTAAGAAGAACGGGAGAGCGCTGCAGGCGGCGCGCAGTGACCGGTTATAACGTGTGCCAGGTGCACGGCGCGGGCAGTCCCAAAAAGGGGCGGCCAGGCGGCAGGCCGATTATTCATGGACGTTACTCGAAGAAGCTGCCGGAGCGGTTGCGAGAGAAGTACGAGGAGTCGCGGTCAGATCCTGAATTGCTCGCCCTGCGAGACGAGCTGGCGCTGTGTGACACGCGCTTGGAAGATCTGCTCGGGCGGGTAGACTCGGGCGAGTCGGGCGCGGCCTGGGTCAATGCAAGGAAGTGCCTGGACGCTTTCCTGAAAGAGTTTTATGACGATGAGGGCAAGCACGTCAATGAGCGGTTGGGTGATTTAAGGGACGCGATCCAGAAAGGGCTGGATGATTACGCGGCGTGGGGAGAGATCCAGATCTTACTCGAACAGCGCCGCAAGATTGTGGAGAGCGAGCAAAAGCGACTTGTGGCAATGCAGGCGGTCATCACTGTGGAGAAAGCAATGCTCCTCTTTGGCGCCATTACGGATGTGATCAAGCGCAACGTGACGGACCGGCACCAGCTCGCGGCGATCAGCCACGAACTGGCCGGCTTGCTGGAGAAGCAGCGCAAGGAAGAGCCGGTGGAAGTGTTGACGGAATAGAACTACTGTACTATAATTCGTCAACGAATAAATTATCCCCGCGCTGGTGGAACAGCCGGGGATGCGGAAAACCAAAAAGGAGTTGGTTCTCATGACTGATTATAAACGTTGTGCCCACTGTGGGCAAGAATTCCCCGCTGATTTAGAACATTTCCCCCCTGCTGGAAGACCCGGAAAATTGCACAGTTATTGCCGACCGTGTAAAAAGGAATATGCACGGAATTTCGTCTATCCCCGTATCCGTGATGAGAAGAATGCGGAGCGCCGGAATCGCTATCATACCGACGAGGTTTATCACCAAAGCCATCTAGCAATGAAAAAGCGGCAATGGAACAATAATCACGAAGAAATACTTTCTTTGAGGAGAGAACGCTATCCCCGGATAAAAGATAAAGTCAATGCCCAGAGACGAAAACGGTTTCGAAATGAGCCTCCAGAGCAAAAAGCAAAGCGAAAGCAAGAAATGCGTGAATGGAAAATCAAGCACCCTGAATGGCGACGAATACACCATCATCTTCGCAAAGCGCGTGTTCATGGGTTCTTAGCCAATCTAACAGAAAAAGATTGGCAAGTTGCACTGGATTATTTCAAGGGAAAATGTGCTATTTGTGGCCGGCAAGCAGACGAAAAAGTTCTGATCGTGCCGGATCATTGGATTCCATTGTCAAACCCCAATTGTCCTGGCACAACTCCGATGAATATCATCCCGCTGTGCAATAGTATCGTCAAGGGAGCGAGGGGATGCAATAATCTTAAGGGTAATAGATTACCAGAAATCTGGCTGGTAGAGAAATATGGCCAAGACGAGGCAAAGTCCATTCTGCAAAGGATTGAACGGTACTTTATGGAATTGCAAAATATTCCATTAATTGACCATTGATGTACAATGGAGGTAGACCTGCCGTCAGTGCGCCGGGCTCGCGGTATCTAGCTCCCGCATTTGGCGGGAGCTTTTGTTTTAAGCGGAGGGATGGATGGAATTGTTTGTACCAGCCACAAGTCTGGAAAGCCAGCTTCTGGCGAAGTTGGCCGCTGACTTGAACCCGGATCAAGAAATGGAGGATTGGAATAAATATATCAATCCTGACCCGGCACGCTGGATTCAGACGCATTTTTATATCAAGGAAACCAAGGCCCCCCTTCAGCTTTTTCCCAGTCAAATTATTCCGCTGCGTGAAGCTCTGTCGAAAGACGAGAATGGGCTTTATAAGTATTCCACGGTGATCTGGTCAAGCGTAAAAAAAACGGGCAAAACCTTGATTGCCGCAGCTGCGATTTCATATTTCGCCTGGCAGAAACCCTGGGCTTCCTGCAAGTGCTGGGGGAACGATCAGCGGCAGGCCGATTCGCGCGTCTTTGGGTTTGTGAAACAGGCGTTCCAGTTGCACCCGGAATGGAGCCAGGTATGCAAGATTGTCAATAATCGCATAACCCTACCAAATCATTCCATCATTGAAGCAGTTCCCGTTGACCCGGAAGGCGAAGCCGGCGCAGCCGACGATTTCGTCAGTTATACCGAAATTTGGGGGTGGCGCAGCAAATCAGAGCAGAGGGCCTGGAGTGAGTCCACGCTCGCCCCGGCGAAATTCGGAAAATCGATACGTTGGATTGACAGTTACGCCGGAGAGGCGGGCGCCTCTCCAATTCTTGAAAAGCTATACGAAGAAGGTGTAAAGCGCGGAGAGTGCATCAATCAAGAATATGAGATGTACCGCAACAAACGCTTATTTGCGTTATGGTGCACGAAACATCATTTGCCTTATCATTCCAAAGAGTACCTAGAGCAAGAGGCGCAAACTCTTACTCCTGAAGAGTATCGAAGATTGCATCAAAACCAATGGGTTTCCCCAACGGCCTCTTTCATCCCCATCGAGTGGTGGGATGGCTGCCGGGTTGATGATGTTGGACGGCTGCCCCGCTCTGAACCTGTGGTAATTGGCGTGGATGCCGGTGTGTGGGGGGACTCCTTTGGTATAGTAGCGGTATCCGGCTGGCGGGATGGCAAGCTGGCTGTGCGGTATGCCAGGCGCTGGATGCCCCCAAAGAATGATAAAGTTCACTTTGTAACGGAAGAGAATGATGGGCCAGAAGATGAATTGATCCGGTTATGCGATCAATTAAATATTATTGAAATTGCTTTCGATCCAATGCACCTGGAAGATTTAGCCCAGCGCTTCGAAGACGACCAAGTCGCCAATATGTATCGCTTCAGTCAGGCAACAGAGCGGGCTATTGCCGATAAGCGCCTGTTCGATACCATCCGTGGCCGCAATATTGTCCACTCGGGGGAAGTTGAGCTGAAGGAACATTTGCAAAACGCTGATCGGAAAAACGAAGGCGATCAGGGCCGGCTGCGCATTATCAAGCGCGCCGAACACCTTAAGATCGACTTGGCTGTCGCCCTTTCTATGGCCGTGGATCGGGCGCGCTCATGGGGGTTATAAGGTTTTTCTTATCTAATACTTACAACCGTGCTTATTTTGTAAGGGAAATAAGCACGGTCCATTTCAGCATATCCGACCCCCCTCCGCCGCATTGTACAATGAAAGAGAGATTTATGCGCACGCGCATTGCTTTTGACGTTAAGCGCCTTTTCATTTGCAAATTGAGGTCTGCATGGCTGAACAGCAGGAAACCTTTCTCGATAAATCTGTAACCTCAGCGGACTTCCCGCATATTATCGACAACAACGGGGTGATCCGCCTGGTGGTCCCCTTCTGGACATACATGGACCCCCAGCGCATCGTGCTCCCGCCACAAGCGCCGGCATACTGGTCTCGGGAGCGGGATATCATCCTTCGCTCCTCGGTCCACAATGAGGCGATGTGGGCCGCCGCGGTGGGGATCGCCATCACCAAGATGGTCAGCCTGGCCTGGGAAGTAAAATCGAGCATTCCCATCCGCAGCCGGCGCGCGCAAGAGCTGCTACTCCAGGCTGATACCGTGCGGGTTGGCTGGGTGGGGTTCCTCTCCAAGAACTTGCGGGACTTTACTACTACGGATAATGGCTCATTCATCGAAATTGTGAGAGCATCCCGCGCATATGGCTCACAGATCGTCGGATTGAA
>DAOUGB010000126.1:0-4142 GCA_034429595.1 Dehalococcoidales bacterium | reverse complement strand
CTAAGCTGCTGGCAAGCTAAAGTCAGGCAGCGGCGCGGGGAGTTTGTAAGCATGGCGTGGGTGAATGAGGATATTGCCGCTTATGTGCACAGCCGGGACGGACCTGAGGCTGTGGGGTCGGAGAAATCCGGGATATCAGCGATGCAGGCAGCCGGTTGGGACACCGGAGGTGAACGGTCATGAAGCTGGAAAAGGAAACCAGGGAATGCCTGTGCCGCAATTGCGGCGGCCTGTTCCAGGGTCAGGCAAGTGTTCAGGTGATCGGCGGGCAATCCAGGCAGTTGTGGCCGGCGGAATGCCCTGCCTGTGAAGCTGAAGTTGAAAAACGCCGCCAGGAATACCTGGTGCAAGCCCGGCAGGCAGAACGGGAACGCTGGCGACAGCAAAGCCGGATCCCGGAGAACCTGATCGACCGTACTTTCACCGGCTTTGAACCCGGCTGGCAGGATAAGGCACTGAAAGCTTGCCGCCGATATGCCGAACGATTCCAGATCGAGAACGCGCGGGGATACCGGTCGCTGATTCTCTATTCACCCAGTCCGGGAGTAGGTAAAACCCACCTGATGATCGCGATTGCCAACCAGGCCATCGAACAGTGGGAAGGAGAGCCGGGACAAATGGAAAATCCCATCGGCTTTGAAAGCGGACCGGGGCTGGTGCGAAGGATCCGGGCAACCTACACCCATGGACGAAATGATATTCAGGACGAGACCGAGATGGATATTTACGCCGAACTTCGAGGTAAAAAGTTGCTATTGCTGGATGATGTTGGCAAGGAGAGACCGTCGGATTTTACCCGGGAACTGTACTGGTACCTGATTAACGAGCGGGTCAGCAGTGGATTGCCGGTAGTCATGACCTGCCGGCTGCCGATGGAAGGCAAGGACTCGTTAATCGATCTGATGGGAGTGGATACGGTAGACCGTTTATATGGCATGACCGGAGGCCATATCGAAGTTTTGGAAGGACCCAGCTACCGCAAAGTCAAGAAAATCGCATAGAAGGTATCCCTGGAGGTGGAGATAAAACAAAATGCAGAAAAAGACTAAACGCACGCTTTATGAATGCGGCCGGGCGAAAGTGAGAGGCCGCCGGATATATTGCAGCAAAGGCATAGCTCTAAGCCGTGAAGGAGACGGCAGCCTGGACATCAAGTTCCTGGAGGAAGGACACTCGCTGATCATGGCAGTCTGCCAGACTTGTGGTGATTTTTTACGGATAGGTCAGAAGGTAGCCGAAAAGGAGCGCGGCTGGATCAATCCAAAGGAGGCAAAGCATGGGGCAGTGGCTGGAAAAACTCTATAAAAAGCTCTGGAGCCGAGCCGGAGGCAAACCCTGGACCGAGATCATCCGGGAAGATCAGAAATATTCTCCCTTGTTGTACCTGTTGATATTCCTGGGTTTAGGGATTCTGGTGGCTCGACTGGCAGGTAAAAACTGGTGGCAAATCTTGGTCGGGTTTTTGGTAGGAATACTGTGCGGTCATTTTTGGTGGTGAGGTGATGGAAGAACGCATGAAAAAATCCCGGCAGGAATTCGCCGAGTTATTCCAGGGTTGGTGGAACCAGTGGCTGCAGGAAATATTCAACGACAGTTTTATGCAACAGTATTTTTCAGCCGCTCAGGGTAGAGCGCAGACGATATCATCAGCCGTTATTGACGCCTATCGGATTTTAGGGCTGCAAAAGACGGACCCGGATGATGCAGTCAAAAACCGTTTTAGAGAGTTGTCCCGGAAACTGCATCCGGATACCGCGGGATTGAAGGGTACCGAATTTCTATTTCAATTGGTGCTGGCCGCTTACCAACAAATCAGCCGGGAGCGAGGATGGCAGAAGTGAAAGAAAACGACCTGGAAATACTTAACCAGATAGCCGATTTCGAAAAAACCGTGGATATGGAAAAGGAATACAGGATCGGATGGTCCTGGCGCCATGTCAGGATCTGGCCGGCCACCTTGAACCGTTTGTTTCAACAGGGATACCTGGAAAACGTTTTTCGTTCGAACTCTTTTACCGGCTACAAACTCAGTGAGAAAGGCAAAGCGATGATCTCTTCAACTCAAACAGAAGTCTCGACAGAGCCAGAGCCGGATGTTGCAGTGGCAGACAATCTTTTCGCGGATATCATCGGACATGAAGAGGTTAAGGATCTGCTTAAAGCGGCATTACTGGCGGAAAAACCCGTACACGTGATGTTGACCGGACCTCCGGCTCTGGCCAAGACCTTGTTTTTATGGGATATCGAGCAAACCTGGGGTGAACAGGCCATCTGGCTGGTAGGATCCGCTACCTCAAAAGCCGGGCTGTGGGATGTGGTAGCCGAAAGAGAACCCCGTATCTTGCTTATCGATGAGATGGACAAGATGAATGCAGCGGACATGTCCGCTTTGTTAACCCTGATGGAAGGCGGACGGCTGGTCAGAGCCAAGCGAGGAAGAGAACTGGATATCCATAATCCGCTGAAAGTAATCGCAGCCAGCAACCGGTTGGAGAAGATTTCTCCTGAACTACGCTCCCGCTTTGCCGTCCGCAGACTGAATCCTTATAGCCGCGATGAGTTCCTGGTGGTGGTAAAGGGAGTGCTAATGCACAAAGAAAATTTGTCCGAAGAAATGGCTGTTGATATCGCCGGTCAGCTGGATGGGAAAAGCCAGGATGTGCGGGATGCCATCCGCATTGCCCGGTTGGCGCCTCAGGTCGGGGTCGAAAAAGCTATTCGGTTATTACTGGAGGCAGAGTGATTTTGAAGCTATACCGGGTGACCGGATTGAAGCGAATTTAGCTACGAAAGAGGGGATATTAGCGTGGTTTAAACCAGACCATACAGCTTTGAGCGGTCGGCCAGTTGGTAACCGCCCTAGCTTCAGTGGTTGTTAAGGAGGAAGGATGGAAGACCAATTTTGGGAAGAAGTCAAAAGAAGAAAAGCCGAAGGACAGTCAGAACGTCAAATGGCCGCTGAACTGGGAGTAAGCCGCACCAAGATTCGCAGTACGCTGCAGGAAATAAAGATAGGCGAATCCGGTGGCTCAGCCATGCCGGAGGATAAATTGCGGTCCATCATTCGTGACGAACTGGAAAGAGCCCACCCGGCTGGACAGGGAGAAAGCCAGAGTAACAACGAATTTCCGATTGTGCGCAAAGCCGGTGCCGGCATGGAGCTAATCGCTCCGGAAGCGGTTTTAAAGAAATACATGGGCAGCACTCCCGAAGAAGAAGTGGAACTAAAGGCCATTATGAAGTTCAGAGCGGCCATGCTGATGGTGATGGACCTGGTCAATATCCAGAAGGGTACGGCCGAAGCCGACGCCAGGCGCATGGAACCTATCCTGCGCTTGATGAAAGAGACCCGTGAAGAACAGGACGCCGCCGCGGCCAGGGCTAAGGCTTCAAGTGAGGAGATAGCGGAGAGGGCAGCTCAGAGTGTGGCCAGTCAACTCTTCGGAGCGGTCTCCCAAAACAATTCCCAGGTTACCGGAACCCTGGACCAGATCAAGCAGATGGTTGGAGGTCAGAACGGCGATCCCTTCAGCCAGGTAGTCAGCATGATGCAGTCCATGCAGCAAATGGCACAAATGTTCGGCATGCCGCTGCCCGGGATGATGCCAAGCAACGCTAATCCAGGTATTCAGAGTAACCCAATGACGGCGGAACCTCCGCCAATCGAGAAACATACGATTAATGAATGGGAGGGAAGATAATGTTTGATTTCATGAACATGGCCGGATCGCCCCAGGCCAGGGAGATGCTTTTCAAGATGATGAGCCGGCAGATGGGTAACGTGCCGCCGGATGTCAGGGAAGCCATTTCCAAAGTTGAAGTATCCATCAAAAGAAATGAAAGGGGCTTTGAATTGCATCTGGGACAAAGCGAAAATGCCAGGGTGGAAAAAATGCTCAAAGAATCTACGGATAACTGGATTGAGCTGCTCAGCCGGGGCTTCCAGGCCGTGGGATACCGGGTCAAGATCTATGAATAGCAGCCTGGCGCCGGTCCAATATATGGTATTCCTGGCTTTATTCCGGATGTCCTATGAAATGACCAGTATGCAGAGACAGACTCCGGCCCAGATAAGCTACCTGATTCAAAGAGATACTCCGGATGAACCGATCAATGCCCGTCAAAAAGAATGGGCGGATAAA
>DAOUGB010000125.1:0-1956 GCA_034429595.1 Dehalococcoidales bacterium | reverse complement strand
CATGGTGCTCCGGGGCATTTTCCTACGCCACTCATCCTCAAGAACCGCTCAGTTTCCTCGAACTGCTGTCTCTAAGCTTTACTAATCTTTCGGCCACCGGCCTCAGTGACATTGTACCGGTTAAATCATCAGCGCGGGTTCTGGTCATGCTGGAGCAGTTTGCCGGCGTCGCCTATATCGCCGTAGTTGTCTCGCGGTTGATCGGATTGACTTTAAGCCGTCTTCATGACAAGGATGCACCATAATTTCAATTTCAGGGAAGTTTTCTCAAACGGACTTCCTTCAGCGTAATCTCCCTGTTGCCTCGCTAATACTCTCCGCCTCGTTTATAAGAGATGCTATCCTTGCCGCCTTTTCGTCCAGACTCGACAAGGGATCCTGTAAATAATGCTGGATCTCCAAAAAAAGTTTTTCGAATATCTGCTTGATTTCCTGATCCAGCCGGCTGCGAAACTCATCCCGGGAATTCGCCAGCCTCTGGCCAAAGTCACGCAGGATATTCGACCTTTTCCAGAGCAGGGTTACAGCTATAAGGCCGGCTCCCGCCAGAGCCAGGATGCCTCCCGTTATGTCAAACACCATAAGGTGTGTCGCGAAAGCTAGCACCGCACCCAGGGCGGCGATGCCTCCGCCGGCCAGCGTGAGTGTTCCCAGCTCGGAGCCCTGAATGGCTTTGTCATCAACTATATCCGCAATCCTGAGACCGCTGAGTTGCCGCTGCAGACGGTCAAGGATATCAGTTCTCTCGGCGGCCAGTGAAATATTTTCCCTGTTCTGGTTTTCCTGGCGATGCTTGACAGCCTGGGTCAATTCATCAAACATGGATTTAATCTCATCAGAGAGGTCTTTGGACCCTCTGATGGATTCTGCAGAAATTTCATCCTTTGCAGAGTTTTCAAAATTGGTCTGCAGTTCGTTCACCCACGTTTTCACGTCCTTGTCGCGAAAGATTGGAATCGCCCGGCGGAGAATGATCCCGACACTCAAACCTTCTGCAAAATCTTTCTCCAGTCTCGAAGAAAGCCGGTCATAAGAAACGCAGAGGCTGTCAACAACCAGCCGTCTGAGGGCGTTCGCCTTTTCCCGCCGTTGCTCCACCCTGGTCAGCAGTTCCTGGTAAAACACCTTGTCCTCCGCTACGGCGGACTGCTCGCTGCGAAGACCGGCAAGCAGTCTGCCGGCGATGCTGCCGGCGGTCTCCCGTGTGCCTTCCACCTTCATTCGCCAAACTTCGCCGCTTTCCACGGCGTTGCTCAGAAATTGACGGAATTGTGCAAATCCGCTGTCCGCCGCTCCTTCCAGCTCTCTCTTTGCTGACACACTAAACACAACGGGATTCTGGATATTCCTTTCATGTGCATACTGCCTTACCCGTTCTTCGTTGGTAACCAGCTCTTCTTTAGTCGCTAGGTCGGCCTGCTGCAGAATAAATACCGTCTTGCGGCGCCAATCCTTGCGGATGAAATCCAAAAGATCCCATGCTGTGCCCGTATACGGATTCTTGGCCGGAAATATGAAGATAACAAGGTCGCTCCGGGGAATGTAATTTTCCGTAATTGTCTGGTGATGACGAATAATCGAATTGGTACCCGGAGTATCGACGATGGAAATATCCTTTAACACGGGTTTGGGTAACGTGACTCTTTCCCAGTGATCTCCGAGGCTCGTCTTTGTTCGCTGGTCCCCGTAAACCAGTTCTTGTATTACAACAGTACAAGGATCGGGGGCTACTTCGCAAATATCCTCGCCGAGAAGGGCATTGACAAAACTGCTTTTACCGGATTTGACCTCGCCGACGATAACAAAAAGCGCCGCCGACTGCAGGTGCATCAGCCGGTCCCGGATAATGCCGGTCGCCTCAATGTCTGCGCACTTTTCCGCCAGCAACAGGCTGCGCTGGAGAATTTCTCGCATCGAATCGTATTGTGTCTTCAGCTCAGGACTGAGAACAGGCTG
>DAOUGB010000124.1:0-2556 GCA_034429595.1 Dehalococcoidales bacterium | reverse complement strand
ATCGAAATAGCCATACCAGGAAGCCGGGTTATCGGCTAGGCGCTCCGCCTGCTTGGCCACTTCCATGACTTTCTCGTCAGGAAGATTAGACCGCATCACCCGCACCGTCTGCCCGGAATAGCAATAAAGCGAACGGATTACCACCCCCCGGCCGCTGCTCTCTATCACTAAAGGTAGTTCCCTTTTGGTCTCGGTGTAATAAAGGGCCACATGTCCATACCTGACCAGGGCTTTCACCAGTGGTGTGAGTAGTCCCCAACCCGTGGGTTTAAATAACAAAATATCGGCTGGTTGGAAAGTCATCGTTTTCATTTCACGCCTCGCATAAACTTGCCCCAGATAATGCCGCCGATGGCCACCAGGCAGCTGCCAACAGTGACCGTCGCCCAGCCGATATCGGCATGAGTGGCCAGTTCCACACCGATCCCAACCCCGACCGCGGCTACCCCCACCAGTTCAATAGTTATCGGTAACAATTTCTTGAAGTCCATTTAGATTCCTCCTACTAGTCCGCCCATCAGAGCCATCATCAGCATCATGGGAAAAGTTTGCATGGTCTGCTCCATGGGGGCATTGGTCCCCACCTGGTTCATCTGCCCCAGCATGGAACCCATAGCCGGCAGTCCATAGCCGTAGCTGTTATCTTTACTCAGCGGAGCCTCTTGAGGCTTAGTACAGAAATACTGGGCCACCTCTCGAGCCTGGGTCCAGCGGAAGTTCCAGGCTTCCCCGTAAGCCCGTCGTCCGCTTTCCCAGAGCAGGCCGGTAAGGCCGGAGAGCATGGGCGCCGCAAAGCTGGTCCCGGTTTTGGTGATATACTGGTCGTCAGCTTTATTACTAGCCATCTCCAGGTTGGTGCCCCACATTACGAAATCCGGCTTGGTCTCTCCCTGCTCGGTGGGACCCCGGGAGGACTGTTCCCAGACCACCATCTCTCCCAGGGTCTCTATGGCACCTACCGCAATCACTTCCGGCTCACAGGCGGGTAAGGTGATGGTGGTCATTTTGGGACCAAAATTACCGGCCGCCGCCACTACATCCAAACCATAAGTTTGGCTGGCCTGGCGGCAGGCCACCCGCACCGGATTATCCGGGTCGCCGTCATCTTCTCCCCCGATAGACAGATTGATTACATTGGGATAAAGCTCATCCGTGGGCAGTAACCCCTGTCGGCGGGCGGTTTCCGCCATCTCACAGACCTTATCGAGTCCCAGGATGATCCCTTCATCGGTACCTACCCCCTGGTCATTGATGACCTTGATATTAAATAAAGCAGCCCCGGGGGAGACTCCAGCTTTTTCCCCGGCTCCGTGCATCCCTCCGGCAATAGCAAAGGCCACCTGGGTGCCGTGACCGTACACATCCTCCGCTGTTGGCGAATCGCTGAAGTTAGCCTCATAGACGATCTTGTTTTTAAGCGATTCATGTGTTTTGAGGATACCGCTGTCCAGGACAGCCGCGGTTAAACCGATTCCCGTTAAGGGCGGGGTAAAATAGGACCGTAGCAGGTAAAAGACATCGGCGATAGTCTCCACCGGAGCCAGGGCTGTCAGCATCTGGTGCGGCCGGTATTCCTGCACCGGCTTGATCACCAGTCCGGGTACCGCCTTTAAAGACTTCGCCTGGACTTCATCCAGATCACAAAAAAGCTGTCCCAGGAGCTTGGTCCGGGTAACATTGGTCGCTCCAACTTATCTCAACTCTAGCTCTAGCTGATCAGTTGAGATATTCTTAGCAATAATGGCATATCTCATAAATTAATCCCTCCTTATCCTCATTCCCTTTTAGGCTGGATAAGCCAGTGAAATTTGATACTGAATCCGGATTTGACCGGCATTTGGAATAACCACTACCGGGTCCAGGACATCCCGGCTAAAGAGAAACAGACTCATACTGTAAGCGGTGCCGGTCTGCATTTTGCAGATGTAGCCGACTTCGCCCACAGTGATATCCCCTCCGGAATTGTTATTCATAAAGCGGACCATGGTGACAGTGAGGGTTTTCGTGCCCGCATCATAACTGAGGACTGGAGCCTCCTGGGCAATCATAGAGAGTTGCCCGGCTCCCAGACCGTTAGCGATGGGAGACAGTAAAGCAAAATGGTCAAAATTCTCGGCGGCATTACTGGAGCCGACGACCAGGCCGTGCCCGGCATCATTGGCTGCGGCTCGGGAGCCCCTCCCGGCGCTTTCATTTTCCCTGGTTTCCACATCGTAATAGTCGATATAGGTTACCCAGGCCCCATACTCACTGCTGGCATCGTTGCCGATGTAATATTTAATGGTGCCATTAGTAATCTTGTAGCTTAGTTTTCCAGAACCAAAAGTGGCATCCGTGGGATTACAACTCCCCAACTGGCAAAAGATAAGATTATAGGCATTGCGGGTCCAGCTATGACTTCGCTGCCGGCGGTGGGTCAGCAACCTGTCGCTGCGGGTTACTTGCAGGTCCAGGTATCCGCACAGAAGCGGGATCCCCAGCTTCTTTCCCAGGGCTTCCAGCCGCTGGTATTTGGCTTCGGTTTCGGGTGCATCCATAATCTGCATTCAGTTACTC
>DAOUGB010000123.1:0-1956 GCA_034429595.1 Dehalococcoidales bacterium | reverse complement strand
CTTGAAATCACTCTAAGAGAGCAAGCTGAAAGCATTAAACGGTTCGTTAAAAAATTTAATAAAGAGGTGTCAAAATGATAGAGAAAAACGGAACGGGGGCGGCTGTCGGAGCGCCCGAGGTCAAGAAGGCTCAGCCCGAACTTGACTTCAATCTCCCGACACCACCGGCGGCGGCTGACATGGCCGTGCTTACCTCAAGCGAGCTTCGAGATATCGACGAGGTGGTCACCAAGCTTGAGGAGTCGGTTGCCGCCTACAAACGGCTGAAGCTGGTCGCTCTAAAGCTTACTGACGTGGGCGACTGGGTCTCGGTGAATAAGAAGCCGTATCTCACCGAGACGGGCTGCCATAAGATCGCCCCGGCCTTTGGAGTTCATCTTACCAAGCCCGATATCAAGTCAGAGTACCACGAAGACAAAAATGGCCGGTATTTGCTTTACATCGCTTCGGGCCAGGCGTTCTCGCGGGTGCTTAACGTCTGGATATCGGACATCGGCACATGCTCACAGCGGGATAAGTTTTTCGCAAGAGAGACCGACCCGGCAACTGGTAGGAAAGTTCTAAAAGAGCTCGCCGACATTGACCTCACAGACATTATCAAAAAGGCGGTCTCGAATCTCAATGGCAGGCTAATAAGAAAACTTCTGGGTATGGTAGGGCTGAGCTGGGATGACCTAAAAGCAGCCGGGCTGGATATTTCAAAAATAACGCAGGTCGAATTCAAGACTAAGACGGCGGCTGGCCAGGATGCGGCGGCAAAGACGAATGGCGGCAGCCAGCCGAAACCGAAGCCAGAATCCCGGGCTTATAATGATGATGACATCGCCGTGCTAAAAGACGAGCTCTCGTCGATGCTCTCTGAGATGAGTGGCGGCGATAAGGCGATGGCCGAGCAGATGCTAAAAACCTTTTCGAGCTACACCGACAAGGACGGCAAACCTCGTTTTGCCCGCTCTCTCGATATCTCGCCGGCCTGGCTTCATCGTTTAGCGCCTATAATCCGCACCGCCCATGCTCAATGGCTTGAGGCCAACAAGGGGGGCGGGAGATGAGCTACTCGGGAAAGCTTATAAATGGTCTTGAAAAGCTATATCTATCGAAGCGACGGACTTCATCCCATGTCTGGAACTACGCCTCAGAGGCGGGCCACCCGTGCTTGAGATTCCTAACTCTCGCCCGGCTGAAGCCTGAGCTCAGGGCTATGGCGTCGCTCGAGCTTCAGAGGATCTTCGTAGAAGGCAATCTGCAAGAGAAGGCGGTAGTGGCTGATATCCGAGAGGCTGGCTTTGACCTCGACGAGACCCATGTCTCGTTCCGCTGGCCCGAGTTTGAGCTCACCGGGGCGATTGACGGATTCGTCAGAATCGACAGCGCTAAAGTACCGATTGAAATCAAATTAGCCTCGCCGTGGTCGTTCGAGACCTACAAGCGGCTGACGCCAGAGGAGATGACGCAGTCGGATCAATTGTTCATTAGAAAATATATTACCCAGATCGGGCTCTACCTGCTTATGACCAACTCGCCGGTTGGAATCCTCTTTTTCAAAAACAAGGTCTCCGGGACTCCGCACGCCATCGATGTTGAGCTCGAGCCGCTGCTCGGGTTCCTCGATGGAGTCTTAAAAAACCTCGAGGCTGTTAACGGCTTCGTTAAACGCGGCGAGATACCACCGGCCTGCTATAATGGTGATATCTGCCCGAAGTGTGACTTTTTCCAGACCGGCTGTCTCGTTGAACAGGACTTCGGCCAGGGGCTGGAGGTTATCTCCGATGCCGAGGTTGAGGCTAAGATTCACGAGGCCAAGGCCCTTGAGCCCAGCTCAAAACGCTATGATGAGTTGATGGCCGAGATAAAAGAATGGGCTAAAGCTAAGGGTCGGGACTCGCTCGTCGGTGATTATCTGGTCAAGGTCAAAACATATGAGACCACCCGTTATGATGTCCCGGCTGAGATAAA
>DAOUGB010000122.1:0-23906 GCA_034429595.1 Dehalococcoidales bacterium | reverse complement strand
GAATCAAGCTAAGTAAAGAAAATAGATGAAAAATTCACCAAACGAATCGAGGCTATATTACATAAAACAAATAAAAATCGATACACGCTCAAAATGAAGCTGGGTTTAACATAATTCAAATAACGGGCATTCAGCTTCAGCCCAAAGCTAAATAAGTAATAAAAAATATTTTTTAGCCCTTTTTACAAAACGAATCAAAGCTAAAATGGGCGGGGAAGTCTCCCTTTAACAAAGGGAGAGACAGAGGGATTTTTACTATCCCCTACTTATCACCCAGCACCGCCACCAGTAAAAGCCCCGGCCCCGTGTGCGTCCCGATGACCGGAGTCGTGCGGGAGCGGTAAATACGTTCCTTGGGAAATATCTTGCCCAGCCGCTCCACCAGGTAATCGCTGTCGGATGGGCAGGCGGCGTCTTCCACCGCCACTTCTTCCAGGTGTTTATAGCTTGCCGCAAAATCGTAGAGGTGGTCTATCGCTTTCGCCCGGGAGCGCGCCCGGCCGGCCGGCTCTACCACACCATCCCTGACCGTGATGATAGGATTCACCTTAAGCATCGAGCCCAGTAACGCCTGCGCTTTCCCGATGCGCCCGCCCCGCTGCAGGTAATCGAGGGTATCGAAAGCGGCGCGCATATCCACCCTGGATAATTCCCGCCGCACTATTTTCTTTATTTCATCGATGCTGGCGCCGTCTTTAGCCGCCCGCGCCGCCCGGATAACCACAAAGCCTTCCGCCATCACGGCCGTCCCGGAATCGATTACTTCAATACGGTATTTGTCTTCCATCAGTTTAGCGCTCTGCAAAGCCGCGTTATGGATGCCGCTTAGCTTGGAGCTAAGCATGATAACCAGGATTTCATCCGTCTCCTCGCCCAGTCGGGCATAGGTACGGGCAAACATATCCATCGAAGGCACGGAGGTCGTCGGCAGGACCTTACTGGTGGCCAGCCGCTCGTAAAAATGGTCGGTGGTGATATCGATACCGTCACGCAGCACCTCTTCCCCGAACCGCAGCAGCACCGGGATAACGGATATGTCCAGTTCGGCAATTATCTCGGCAGGAATATCGGCTACGCTATCCGTGACGATTTTAACCGTCATGATGATTGTCCTCGCTATCCATAATATGTGATGTCATTTATCACCCAGCACCGCTACCCCGATAACCCTCGGCCCTACGTTGGTGCCGATAACCGGACTGACCTTGGAGCGGTAGATACGTTCCTTGGGATATATCGCGCCGAGCCGCCCGATGAACTGTTCCGTTTCATCCGGGGTCGTGGCGTCTTCTACCGCCATCTCCTCGATTTTACCAAATCCCGCCGCAAACCTGTAAAGGTGGTCGATGGCTTTGGGCCGGGAGCGTTCCCTTCCGTACGGAAAGACCTCCCCGTCCTTGATACCCAGGACCGGGTTTATCCCCAGCACCGACCCCATCAACGCCTGCGCTTTCCCGATACGCCCGCCCCTTTTCAGGTATTCCAGCGTATCGAAGGCTAAACGTATCTCGGCGCGGGGGATATTGCGCCGGGTCAGTCCCGCCAGTTCATCCAACTTAGCGCCGCTTTTCGCCGCCTTGGCCGCGGCGATAACCAGCAGGCCTTCCGCCATCATCGCCAGTTCGGAAGGGATTACTTCCACCCGGCATTTTTTCTCCATTACCTCGATGGCTTTTTTGGCCGCCTCGCCGGTAGCGCTAAGCTTACTCCCGATAGTAATAACCAGTATCCCGTCCGCTTCGTCAGCCAAACGGTCATAAGTTTCCGTAAAGGCGTTGACGGCAGGTGTTGAAGTAGTAGGCAAATCCCGGTTGCTTGCCAGCCGCTGATAGAATTCGTCCGTGGAAATATCGATTCCGTCCCGGTAAGTCTGGGGGCCGAAGACCACGTTCAACGGTACCACCGTAATTCCAAGTTCCGCAGCTACGGCAGCAGGGATATCCGCAACGCTATCCGTGACGATTTTAACCGTCATAACCTATTTTTCAGCTTCGAGAACTGTCAGGGCAATGGCGCCGGGACCGGAATATGTCCCGATTACCGGGCTGATGACCGACCGGTAGATTTTCTCCTTGGGATAAATCGCCCCGAGGCGCTCCACCAGTTTATCAGCCTCGGCGGTAGAAGTGGCATGTTCGACTGCCAGCGCCTCGATTTCCGATGAACCGGCAACAACATTATAGAGATAATCAAGCCCGGCGGAGAGAGAGCGAACCCTGGTCAGCGGGGCCATTTCTCCGTCTTTGGTCGTCAGCATCGGTTTTACTGATAGCAGCGAGCCTACCAGCCCGCTGGCTTTCCCGATACGCCCGCCCTTGGCCAGATATTTCAACGTATCAAAATAGGCTACCAGGTGTATCCGGGACATCGCACTATGCGCCATATCGGCCGCTTCATGGAGATTTGCGCCATTTTTAACGGCGTTTACCACGGAAATAACCACTAATCCCTCCGCAAAGGCAACCTGGAGGGAATCTACCACTTCCACTTTGCATTTCCCTCTTACCGCTTCCTTTGCCTGGACGGCCGATTGGAAAGTGCCGCTCATCTTGCTGGAAATGGTGATGACCAGGATTTCATCCGTTTCTTCCGCCAGCTTTTTGTAAATTTCGGCAAAATCATTAGGGGAAGGCTGTGTCGTCGATGGCAACTTCGATTCGTTCACCAGCCGGCGGTAAAAATCCTCGCTGGTGATATCGATGCGGTCGCGGTATATCTCCTCCCCGAAGCGTACATACAGGGGGATAACCGTAACGTCAAGCTTCGCCGCCAGGTCAGCCGTAATATCGGATAGAGTGTCGGTTACAATTTTAACTGTCATGCGCTCGTTCCGCCTTTCTATTCTACGGATATAATATAGTTGTAGTGCGGCTGGTTTCCTTTTATCAATTCAACCTGTAGCTGCGGGAATAGTTGTGTGATACTGGCGCTTACTTCTTCCGCTTCGGCAGTAGGCGTATCCATGCCGTAATAGATAGTAATAACCTCGGCATTTTCCAGGTCTATCTTCAGCAGCATCTGGTTGATGACGTCGAGGTCGGTATCGCCAACCGCCACCAGTTCATCATCCAGCAGGCCGATGGGCTGATGACGTTTGATATTCAAACCGTTTATCTTGGTGGCGCGCACGGAGCGGGTTACCTCAAGCGTCTTTACCGTGGATAGGGCTTTTTCCATAATTTCCGTATTGGCTTTAAAATCTGCTTCATAGTCAAAAGCCAGCAAGGCCACCACGCCTTGAGGAATCGTTTTAGAAGGCACTACTTTTATTTTCTTCTGCGTCAGCGATTCCACCTGGGCGGCCGTGGTAATGATGTTCTTGTTATTGGGTAAAATAATCACATTCTCGGAGGTAGTGGCTTCCACTGCATGGAGAATATCTTTGGTGCTGGGATTCATCGTCTGGCCGCCGGGCACGACACCCGCCGCTCCCAGGCTGCCGAAGACATCCACCAGACCGTCCCCGGAGGCTACCGCGATAACGGCGGTATCCGTGGTGGGCATCCTTTCTTTCTGCATTTCCAGGAAGTCCTGGTGCTGCTCGTCCATATTGCGGATACTCACTTGGTGCAGCGTCCCCAGCTTGGTGGTCATGTGGATGATATTGCCGGGGTCCAGCGTATGGATATGGATACGTATGGCGTTCTCATCGCCGACGACGATTAATGACTCGCCTTTATTTTCCAATCGCTTCCGGATAAGTTCCGGCTCCAATTTCTCGCCTTTCAGGAGGAATTCCGTGCAGTAGCCGAAGGGTATTTCCTGCACCCCTTGGGTTTGCGGCAAAGGAGCGGAAAGAGGAATCTCACTGACAATCATCTGCGGCTTGCGCAGCCGCATCGTTTCCGTTTCACCTTTCAGAAAGCGCAACAGGCCGTCCAGTATAACATAGATACCCTGCCCGCCGGCGTCTACCACACCCGCATCTTTGAGCACTTTAAGCAGCCTGGGCGTTTTGGCTACCGATTCTCCGGCGGCATTTACCGTGGCTTCCATCAGCCCCACGATGTCATCCTGCCCGTTTTCCACCTGTTTCTTGGCTTCCTTGGCGGCATCTTTCATAACGGTAAGCATGGTGCCTTCCACCGGATTGCTTACCCCCTTATATGCCACAGCCGCCGATTCTTCTAATGCTTTAGCCATATCGGCGGCTGAAAAAGACTCTTTACCATCAAGCCCTTTAGCCAGGCCCCGCCACATCTGCGAAAGGATGACGCCGCTGTTGCCCCGGGCGCCCATCAGCGCGCCTTTGGCCATCGCGTGGGCTACGCCGGAAGCGCTGTGGTCCGGCGCGCGGTAGGCTTCCTCCATCGTGGAGCGCATGGTAAGCATCATATTCGTCCCGGTATCGCCATCCGGTACCGGGAACACATTCAGGGCATCGATGTCTGCGGAACTCTTTTCCAGCCACGCAGTAGCTGCGGAAAACATTTCCCTCAATTCCTGCCCTGCAACATTACTGATTGTTTTCATTTTCCTCCATCCTTGCCAGTTTTCAGGTATAATATTTTATGTCCACCAAGGATGCACTTCTTGCTAATCTCAATGCATTATGTTACTATGTATTATTGGAATTTGCAATATTTCGTATCTGGAAGCCAAAGGAGACTTACTAAATTGAAATGTGATATTTGCGGGAAGATCCCCCAATATGGTTCAAACGTCAGCCACTCCAAACGTCACACCAACCGGCGCTGGACGGCCAATATCCACCCCGCTACCGTGATGGTTGGCGGTAAGATGAAACAGCTTAATCTCTGCACCCGCTGTCTGCGCAACCAGAATAAAGCTTCCGTTTAAGTTTTCCCACATTTTTTACATCGATTGAAATCGACCTTTTCAGGTCGATTTCTTTTTTACTGCTTTTAGGCTAAGCCAGCTGCCGCCGCCGGCTGATAAATATACTCGCCGCAAAGCCCCCTACAAAATAGATGGCCATGCCCCAGGCTGACATGCCCAGGGTCGGTATTTCTAAATCACCAAACATATCCATGAAGGCCCCCATACCACCCATCCCGCTAAAGCCGCCCATAAATGTTTCCATGCCGCCGTAGGCCATAGCGATGCTATCTCCCCCCGCCGAAAGCACCCACCAGTAAGGGTTACCGGTAAATAACAGGACGGACTCCAGAATACCGCAGAACATCCAGACAAAGAGGAGCGTGATTATCGTAGCGCCCATAGAGCCTTTGGATAACGCGCTGAAAAAGAAGGTGGTGGATAATACCGCCGCGGCGTAAAAAAGCGCCAGCCCGAACGATTGGAATATCTCCAAAGGCACTTCCTGGTAAATCACCAGCAGTGCCACGGCGATGATAATGTAAGAGAAAATCATTAGTATTGTGATGGCAATAAAACCCGCGATGTATTTGCCAATCCACAGAATTTCACGTTTGATGGGATTGGTAAAAAGCAGGAAGCCAGTCTTGCCTTCATATTCCCCGGCGATGGCATCCCCGGCAAAAAATACCGCGCCGATTGCCGCCAGGCTCGGCCCGATGGTCAAAAGCGAGGCCATGGTCATGACGTTCTTGGGATAGCCATCCTGCAGCGCCGGAATCAACACCAGTACCAGCACTTCGACAAAAAGCGCAATGCCTAAAATGATATACACGCGCGCCCGGCGTACATGCTTCAGGAATTCATATTTTATAACTATGCCCAGTTTTTCTAAATCACTCACCGGAACCTCCCGTCAGCTTCAGATATGCCTGCTCCAGCGATTGGTAGTTTTTCTCCATCTCCGCGATGCTGTCGTATGCCAGCAACTGACCGTTATTGATAATCGCCACCTTAGTGCATATCTGCGTAACCTCTGCCAGCTGGTGTGAAGCAAAAAAGACCGTTTTTTGCTGACCGGCGCTCCTGATGATGTCCCGGAACTCCACCACACCCCGCGGGTCGAGTCCCAGACTGGGTTCATCCAGAATCAGCACCGGCGGGTCATGGAGCAGCGCCTGCGCCAGCCCCAGCCGCTGTTTCATACCGCGGGAAAACTTGCCGATTTGCACCTTGCCCCACTTTTCCAGTTTCACCAGTTCGATTACTTCCTTGATGCGTTTCTTTAGTGATTCCCCCTTCATCCCCCGCAGCTGGCCGAAATAACTTAAAGTATCCTCCGGCGTCAGGTAAGAGTAGAATTCCGGCGTTTCGATAATCGCGCCGATGTGGCCGAGCGCTTTCTCCGGGTGAGCTACCACATCGACCCCCTCGATATGAGCCTTGCCGGAGGTGGGGCGGATAAGCCCGCAGAGTATTTTTAGCGTGGTGCTCTTACCGGCGCCGTTAGGTCCCAACAGGCCGATATTTTCCTTCTCCGGGACTTTAAGCGAAAGCTTTTCCAGCGCGAGAAACTTATTGTAATACTTTGTGAGGTCTTCAATGACGATACTGTCACTCATAACATCCCCTCAATCCCCGCTTTATTTTTTCATCATTAACCGCCTGGCTTTGGCCAGCGCTTTTTTTACCTGCGGCGGCGCCGTACCGCCCGGTATGTTCCTGGCCGCCAGAGACGATTCAATGGTAATTTTACGCACGTCTGTCTCGAATAGCGGTGAAAACGTCTTATATTCGCTTAAATTCAACTCCGCGAAGGACTTGCCCTTGTCCGACGCGTAGTTTACTAGCCTGCCGACGATTTCGTGCGCCTTGCGGAAAGCCTCGCCTTTCTGCACGAGGTAATCCGCCAGGTCGGTAGCCAGAATATAACCCCGCCCCGCCGCCTTTTTAGTCGTCTCCGCGTTGACCTTGACGGTTTTAATCATGCCGGCGAAGACCGCCAGCGTCATTTGCAGGGTATCCACCGTATCGAAGAAACCTTCTTTATCTTCCTGGAGGTCTTTATCGTAAGCGAGCGGCAGGCCTTTCATCACCGTCAGCAGCGCCATCAAATTACCATAGACCCTGCCGGTTTTGCCGCGCGCCAGTTCCGCCGTATCCGGGTTTTTCTTCTGCGGCATGATGCTGCTGCCCGTGGCGTAAGCGTCATCCAATTCGATAAAAGCGAATTCCGAGGACGACCATATGACGATTTCCTCGGCCAGGCGCGAAAGGTGCATCATGGTTATGCTGGCCGCCGCTTCGTATTCCAGCACGAAATCGCGGTCGGACACGGCATCCATGCTGTTGCGGCTGACCGCGCTGAAGCCCAGTTCCTCTGCCACAAACTCGCGGTCAATAGCGTAAGCCACGCCTGCCAGCGCCCCGCTGCCCAGCGGCAGTACGTCCACACGCTTTAAACAATCGTTAAAGCGTTCTGCGTCCCTTTGCAGCATCTCAAAATAGGCTAAAAGATGGTGCGCCAGCAGCACCGGCTGGGCTACCTGCAAATGCGTATAGCCGGGGATAATCACCCCGATGTTAGCTTCCGCCACGTCTACCAGCGTCTGCTGTAAAGCCTTTATCCCGCCGAGCGTACCGGTGATGGCTTCCTTCGTGAAAAGGCGCATGTCCAGCGCCACCTGGTCGTTGCGGGAACGGGCGGTATGGAGTTTTCTCCCCACATCCCCGATGATTTCAATCAGGCGGACT
This sequence comes from Dehalococcoidales bacterium, assembly GCA_034429595.1. Lineage (GTDB taxonomy): Bacteria > Chloroflexota > Dehalococcoidia > Dehalococcoidales > RBG-16-60-22 > RBG-13-51-18. The sequence goes on along the minus strand of DAOUGB010000122.1, from coordinate 16,373 downwards.
TCCACCGCCATGTGGATATCTTCCCGTTCCGTTTTGAACTGGAATTTGCCTTCTTCTATTTCCTTAAGGACCGTTTCCAAACCGCCGGTGATAGCTTTAGCGTCGGCATCCGTAATAATACCCTGTTTGGCCAGCATTTTAGCGTGGGCGATGCTGCCAGCAATATCCTGCTTATAGAGACGCTGGTCAAACCCCAGCGAAGCGCCGTATTCATCCGCCAGTTTATCTGCCGGCTTGCTGAAGCGACCCCTGATATGCGTCATCTTATTACCCCTACTTCAAAATCCCTCTCTCACTCTCCCCTTACAAAGGGGAGAGGATGATTTGCCTAAACCAACGATAAATGGTCTATATTAATCTTTCCCTCCTTTACAAGGAGGGAATAAGGGAGATTTTCCGTTACTTTCCCTTCCCCTTTTTCTCCTCTTCGTGGCCCGTAATGCTCAAAGGCCCTTCCTTATCCTTGAGCAGCTGCAGCTGCGCCTGGTTCTTGACCGGCAGGCCCCAGATGCGGATAAAGCCCTCCGAGTTCTTCGGGTCGAATTTATCGCCCTTATCATACGTCGCCAGTGAAAGATTGTAAAGAGACCACGGGGATTTCCTGCCTACCACCGTGCACGTACCCTTGAAAAGCTTTAGCCTGATGGTGCCGGTGACATAGCGCTGCGAGCTCATGATATAGGCGGAGAGGTCGCGGTTGAACTGGGAGAACCAGAGGCCGTTATAAATCAGGTCCGCGCACTGCACGGAGACCTGGTCTTTAAAGCGCAATTGGTCCTTGGACATGCACATGGCCTCCAGCGCTTTATGCGCCTGGATTAAGGCGATGGCCGCCGGGGCCTCGTATATCTCTCGGGATTTGATGCCCACTACGCGGTTCTCGATATGGTCGATTCGGCCGATGCCGTGCTGGCCGGCTATCTCGTTCATCTTAATGATGAGGGGCATGCCGTCCATCTTCTTACCGTCCAGCGATACCGGGATGCCCTTTTCAAACCCTATTTCCACGTACTGCGGCTCGTCCGGGGCTTCCGCCGGGCTCTTTGTCCACGTATAGACATCCGCCGGTGGTTCCACCCACGGGTCTTCCAGTGCGCCGCATTCGGCGCTCTTGCCCCATAAACATTCATCAATGGAGTAAGGTCTTTTCTTGGTAACCGGTATCGGTATGTTATGCTTAACGGCATACTCTATCGTCTGCTCGCGGGTCATGCCCCATTCGCGGGCGGGCGCGATGATTTTCATCTGCGGCGCGAGGGCGTTAATGCCCACCTCGAACCTCACCTGGTCGTTGCCTTTACCCGTGCAGCCATGGGCGATAGTGGTGGCGCCTTCCGCTTCGGCTATATCCACCAATAGTTTAGCCATGAGCGGTCGTGTCAGCGCCGTGGCCAGCGGGTACTGCCCCTCGTAAAGGGCGTTGGCCTGCAGGGCCGGGAAGATGAAATACTTCACGAAGTCTTCCTTGGCGTCGATTACTTCCGACTTGATGGCCCCCACCTTCAGGGCTTTCTCTTTAACCAGCTTGAAGTCCTTTTCATTGCCGACATCGATAGTTACCGCAATAACATCGACATTATATTTTTCCTGGAGCCACTTGATGGCTACCGAGGTATCTACCCCGCCGCTGTATGCCAGGACAACTTTATCTTTCACGAAATTCCTCCGTTTATAGCAGTTGTTTTATTGCTGCCAAAATTTCTGTTCAAAAAATCCGTTACCGCCGAACTCACGCCCGGGTACTGCCAGGAATAATCATGCCCCGGCGCCTTGAGCCAGCTCAAAATGGTGCCGGGGTCGTTTTTTAAGCCTATCCAGCTTTTAACCGTGGCCTGGAGTATCGCCCGCACCTGCCCGTAGTGGAAGGTGTCCAGCCGCAGGCCGTTATCGTTCATGCTTAGTGTCCTTTCCAGGACCTCCGGCGTATGCCAGAACGGCATGCCCGTCTGTATGCAGTAAACGTCTTCACGGTCTTTAAAGACACGCATCGTCTTTTCCGATATCACCGTGCCGGTGCTTTCCCCGGCGATGATTATCTTCAGACCCGGTAGATTATCGAGCAGGAACAGGATGCGCCGCGCCAGGTCTTTGACCTTATGGGGATAGCGGCAGGCCGCCTCAAAAACCTCTTTGACCGTATTCAGCATACCGCTGCCGGTCCGGCGATAATTCAGGATGAGCGGCCGGTGCCCGAGACTTTCCAGGTGTTTCTTAATCCCTTCGAGGATGCTGGCCCAGCCGGGCGTATCCGATGTCAGGTTCCACCCCATGCCGCCGGAATTGAAAAAGATAACGATATCTTTATCGCAGGCTTCCACATAAGTGGCTACCAGTTCGTCCGCGTAGGCTTTTATCTGTTTCCGGACGATGTCCGTCGCATCCTGCGCCATCCGGACAGCGTAATCTATCACACTCTCCGGAACAGCCGAGAAATCCGGTATTGTCAGGACAGGTTCATGAATTCCGACGTTCTTAGCCATACCAACCTGAATTATTTACCGATTTCCGAGAATACCTTATCCAGAATGCCGATAGCTTCATCGACCTCTTTTTCGCCGATTATCAGCGGCGGGACAAAGCGGATGGCGTTCGGCTTGAGCCTGTTGACCAGCAGTCCTTTTTCGATGCAGGCCGTGACCACCTGCTTGGCAATTTCCTTATCGAACTGTACGGCTATCAGTAAGCCTTGCCCGCGCACATCGGTGATAAAGCTGTACTTTTTCTTGAGTTCCCCCAGCTTCGCCATAAGATACTGCCCTATTTTTTTGGCATTGCCGGGGACATCGTTATCGATAACGTATTTCAGGGTAGCGTAAGCCGCCGCGCTGGTCACCGGATTGCCGCCGAAGGTGGCATTATGCTCGCCCAGCGTCAATACGGCGCATTTCTCTTTGGCTAAAAATGCCCCGATGGGCACGCCGCCGCCGAGTCCCTTGGCCAGCGTTATCACGTCCGGCTCCACGCCGTAGAGCATATACCCGAATAAAGAGCCAAGACGCCCGATGCCCGTCTGTACCTCGTCGAATATCAGGAGAATACCCTTGCTGTTGCACCATTCCCTTAACTGTTTCAGGTAATCGCCGATGGGGAGATTAACGCCCCCTTCCGCCTGCACTGGCTCCACCATGACGGCGCAGGTTTTATCCGTCGTGGCCGCCTTGATGGCCTCGATGTTGTTATGTTCTACATTTACAAAGCCCACCGGCAGCGGCTGGAACGGCTCCTGTATCTTAGGCTGTCCGGTGGCGGCTGTCATCGCCAGGGAGCGGCCGTGAAATGAGTCGAAAGTCGTTATCACCTCGTAAGCCCCGTTAAGCTTTAGCGCCCCGTACCTCCGCGCCAGCTTGACCGCGCCTTCGTTAGCCTCCAGGCCGCTGTTGCAGATAAAAGCGCGGTCGAAACAGCTATTCTTGATTAGGTATTCCGCTAATTGGAGGAAGGGTGGGGAATAGTACCAGAGCGAGGCCTGCATTAATGTTCCCGCCTGTTTTTTGATGGCTTTCACCACCGCCGGGTGGCAGTGCCCCAGGCAATTTACCGCCAGCCCCCCCACAAAGTCCAGGTATTTTTTGCCTTTATCGTCCCAGACCCTGGCGCCTTTCCCCTTGACGATTGTCACCGGGTCGCGCACGATGGTCTGCATGTAATATTTTTTATCTATTGCTGACCAGTCAGTCATCTTTCTACCTTCTTTTTACTTGCGTTTTTTATTTGCTGATGGTTGTGCCGCCGCTCCCGCCGTTGTTTATTTCCCCCAGCAGGGCGTGCGGTTGTCTCCCGTTTATTATACGGGCAACCGCGCCGGCGTTTAAAGCCCGCAAGCAGGCGTTAATCTTGGGAATCATTCCTCCGGATATAACGCCTGAAGATACCATACCTTCCGCTTCGGCCCTGGTTATTTGGGAGATTGTCTGGCCGGAGCCATCTTTGATGCCGTCTACGTCAGTTAAGTAAATGAGTCTCTTGGCTTTTAAAGCCATAGCGATTTCCCCGGCAATGGGGTCGCCGTTAACGTTAATTAACGCCGGGTCATTATTATTTTTATCAACCGAAAGCAGGCTGATAGGCGAAACGACGGGTACAAAGCCCGCTTTAAGCAGCGCTTCCAGTACCGCCGGGTTCACTTTTTCCACCGCTCCCACGTAGCCCATTTCCTTGTCCTTTATTTTACTCTCGATGAGCAGACCATCCGTGCCGCTGATGCCTACGGCTTTACCGCCTCTGGTATTAACGGCGGCGGTCAATTCTTTGTTCACCAAGCCCGCCAGCACCGCCGTCGCTACTTCCAGAGAAGGCAAGTCCGTAACGCGCTCGCCGCGCACGAACTTTGTATTGATATTCAGCCTTTTCAGCCAGTCGGTCACCGTGCTGCCTCCGCCGTGCACTACCACCAGGGGCGTGCTTTTCTTCTGGAGCGCCACGATATCCTCGATAGTAGTATCCCCGCTCCCGAAGGTCGACCCCCCTATTTTAATAACGATTGTGTCTTTCATTAGTTTCCCTGTTTACTAACTGTCATCCTGAGTGAAGCGAAGGATCCCGTAACCTTTATTGCGAACGAGATTCTTCGTCACTTTGTTCCTCAGAATGACATCTCTTACGTCGTATACTCCGCGTTGATTTTAACGTATTCCTCGGTAAGGTCACAGCCCCACGCCGTCGCCTCCCCTTTACCAAGATGTAAATTCAAATTAAAATACACCTCTTTACCGTTCATATATTTCCCGGCCGCTTTCTTATCGAAAGGCTGCGGCGTGCCGTTTTTCATTAAACAAAAATCGCCCATGTGCAGTTCCGCTTTATCCGGGTCTAAAGCCGCCCCGCTTCTCCCCGCCGCCGCCAGCACCCTGCCCCAGTTGGGGTCGCTGCCGTAGACGGCCGTTTTCACCAGCGAGGAACCCACTATCGTCCTCGCGGTCAGGCGGGCGTCTTTCACGCTGGCGGCGCCGCAGACTTCAACCTCAATGACCTTGGTGGCGCCTTCACCGTCGCGGACGGCTTCCTTCGCCAGGTAAGTGCAGACCTTATTCAGTGCCTGCTGGAAAGCGGCGGCCTTTTTACCGCCGGCCTTTATCGTTTCGCCTCCGGCGGTGCCGTTGGCTAAGAGTAAAACCGTATCGTTGGTGCTGTTATCGCCATCCACGGATATCATATTGAAAGAGATATCTACAGCTTTTCTTAAGGCTTTTTTGAGGAATTCCGCGTCCGCCGCAGCGTCGGTGGTCAAAAAGCAGAGCATCGTAGCCATGTTGGGATGTATCATCCCCGCGCCTTTCAAACACCCCCCGATGGTAAAACCTGCGGCTTTGACGGCCACTTCTTTAGGCACCCTGTCCGTGGTCATGATAGCGCGGGCCAGGTCGTGCCCGCCCTCTGCGGTAAGCTTTATTTTGGGCACGGCAGCCCTGACCTTGTCCATCGGCATCATTGTCCCGATGACACCGGTGCTGGAGACCATGACGCTTTCTGTTTTCACGCCGCAGAGTTTGGCGGCAATTTCCGTCATTTCTACCGCGTCTTGCATCCCCTGCTGGCCGGTGCAGGCGTTGGCGCAGCCGCTGTTCATAATAACAGCGGATATCTTACCTTGCTGGAGGCGCTTCATATCCAGCAAGACGGGGGCCGCTTTGACTTTATTGGTCGTAAATACCGCCGCCGCCGTGCAGGGCTTTTTGGAAAACAGTACCCCTGTATCGAGGCGTTTGGGATCAGTGTACTTGATGCCGGCGGGCACGGCTCCGGCTAAGAATCCTCCGGCCGAGGTTACCCCGCCGGAGGGCAATAAATCCGCTTCAGTTTTCATCTATTAAATATAACATAATTCACGCCTGCGGGCAATGTAACCGTTGGCTGAAAAGCTAAAGGCTGAAACTTAAAACCATCCCGTAAGGTCTACACCATACAGCCGGTTTTTATTTCAAGTTAGGGCTTTGACTTTCGCCCCCATGCCGCAGCCCGGGACAATCTTTTGAGATTTGAGTTATTCTTTAGGTTGTTATAATATCAAGGCAGCAGCTCGATTCGGTTATCCCGGTCGCTGAAAACAGTACCCGGTCAAGTCCCGGAGAAATCATATGTGTAATAGCGCCGTGACGAGGTAAAGTATGCAAATAGTAAGGTTTACCCACGGAGAAAAAGCGGCATACGGAGTCCAGCTTGAAGACGGCATTCAGGGCATCCAGGGCACTCCGTTCGACGGCATTGAAATGATGCATGCTTTTCACCGCTCCAGCGATATCCGCCTGCTGCCGCCCTGCATGCCTTCCAAAATCGTCGCGCTGGGAGTGAACTATAAAAGTCACGGCGAGGAAATGAGCCACCGTATCCCCACCGAACCCCTGATTTTCCTCAAGCCGCCCTCTTCCGTCATCGGGCCGGAGGATAAAATCATTTACCCGGCGTCCTCGGCAAGGGTCGACTACGAAGGCGAGCTCGGCGTAGTCATCAAGTCCGTGGCGCGTTACGTTCCCAGAGCACAGGCCCGGGATTATATCCTCGGCTATACCTGTCTCAACGACGTGACGGCGCGCGACCTCCAGGCTAAAGACAAGCAGTGGACGCGCGCCAAGGGCTTTGATACCTTCTGCCCTATCGGGCCGCATATCGAAACGGAACTCGACCCCTCGGATTTATCGCTGGGGACATACCTCAACGGCGAGGTCAAGCAGTTTACCCGCACCAGTCAGCTTATCTTTCCCGTCGATGAACTGGTGAGCTTTATCTCCCACGTCATGACCCTCCTCCCCGGCGATGTCATCGCCACCGGCACCACCAGCGGCATCGGCCCCATGCAGCCGGGGGACACGGTGGAAGTAAAGATAGAAGGCATCGGCACTTTAAGAAACTACGTAGTCAAACCGGAGATATCAGAGTGATGAAACTGTCAATCACCCAGACGCTATTAGGCATCCTCATCATTATTACCGCCTGTTTCATCATGGCCTGGATGATATTCTGGACGGTGCCATCGCAACCCACGCACCTGCCATCGGTAGCCGGACCGGAAAGGAGCGTGGAGGCCTATCCTAAATACCAGACCACGTATAACATTGCCCGGTACGCCTCGGGAGCCCTGCTGGTACTGGGGATTGCCGTAGTAATTATCAGTGTCCGCCAGGCGGCAAAAACAAAACACCCGGCAGTTTTAGCGTCGGTACAGCTATCGGCAGGTTTATTAGTCGCCGTGGCGGCCGCTTTTATTACCGCGCGGGGGTATCCGCTGGAGTTTGTAACGCCACTGCAGGAAGATAATCTGGTAGGCATGGTAAATATTAATCCCGGCCCGGGCATGGCCGTAATTATGCTGCTGACAACATTGACCGTCCTCTTCGGCCTGGCCGTCTCTGGAATCGGTATTGCGCAACTGGTAAAATCAAAAAAGTCCCCGGCAGTATAAAGAATTATGAAACTCTCCATAATGCAGATAGTCTTGGGCGTGATTATTATTCTTGCTGCTTGCTACATCACCGGCTGGATGATACATCAAGCGCCCGACCAGTTAAGACATCCCTGGCACGATAACGATGGCACGACAGACTGGGTCGATGTTGTCCCGGAACATGAATTCCTTTTTAATACCGCCAGATACGGCTCGTATCTTTTGCCGTTTTTAGGTATTTTCATCGTGATTATCAATACTATCCAGGCCACGAAAGGCGGCACCAACATCGGCGGTTTCGCTTTAGCCGGCATTATTGCCGGGGTCATGACAGCCGGGATAGGTTTCATCATCATCGGGTGGGGATACCCAACGACATTTAATGCGGTAACGCCGGAAGGCGTGGTAGTACCAGAAGGCACCGAAATTCTCAAGAAAATATTCACTAATCCGGGCAGGTCTCATATAGCCGTTCAGTCTGCTACCGGTTTACTATTATTAATCGGCCTGGCCGTCTCTGGAATCGGTATTGCGCAGCTGGTAAAATCTAAAAAGAATGCCGCCCTGCAATAAAAGGAGCGCCATGGAACAAAAGACTGTCTATTTTGAAAAACCCGGCGGAGAAGAAAATACCGTGCAAACGCTTGCCCTGGCTAAAGCGCGCGCGGCGGCGCTGGGGATTAAAACCATCGTCGTCGCCACTACCGAAGGCAAGACCGGTGCTAAAGCCGTAGATGTTTTTCAGGGATTGAAAGTCATTGCCGTCACCCACGTGGAGGGTTTCCGCGAGCCGAATACGCAGGAACTGACGACGGAAAACCGGCAAGCCATCGAGTCTAAGGGTGGTATCATTCTCACCACCACCCACGCCCTGGGTGGTATCCAGCGCGCTTTGGCCACCACCATGCCGCCGCCGTCATCTCACGCCATCGGGGATGTAGCCGCCAACACGTTAAGGATGTTCGGGCAAGGCATGAAAGTAGCCTGTGAAATCGCCGCCATGGCGGCGGATGCCGGGCTGGTGCGCACGGATGAGGAAGTTATCTCCATCGGCGGGACGGGACGCGGCGCGGATACGGCCGTCGTACTGCAACCGAACTACGTGCACCGCTTTTTCAATCTCAAGGTCAAGGAAATCATCTGCAAACCGCGTCTCTAGAAAGCTTATAACACCATGCACCACACGCTTAAGTTTTATAACGCCAACCGCACCTTTGTTTTACGATTGTACATGTTCGGCGCCCGGTGTACGCGTATACCATTAATCGGCGGGTTGGTCAGAAAAATCGCCAACACCTATGCCCGCAGCGAGCACCGGTCTTATTTGCTTACCGGAGAAGAAGCGATAGAACTGGCGTCTATCGCTAAAGGGCTTGCCTCCGCCCCGTGCACCTGCCGCAAAATGTATCATAAATGTAATCACCCGCGGGACAATGAGATACTGCTGGCGCCGTCGAGGCACGTGCTGGAAGAAACGATGCCGCATGATGCGCAGGAGATTACGCCGGATAAGGCCGCTGAAATTCTCCTGGACAGCCAGCGGCGGGGGCTGGTACTAACCATGTCAAAGTGCCAGGGTGACTTTTATGCGATATGCAGCTGCTGTACCTGCTGCTGCGTACCTTTACGCTTCTCCAAAAAATACAATATCGGGGAAGCCCTGGTGCGGCACAAAAACATCGTTAAAGAGTTCCGCGATTACGTGACCGACTACCAAGACGAAGACCATCACCATTAGACAAAATAATACCGCCCACCCTAAGCTCGCCGAAGGGTAAGCGGTATCGTAACCGCGACTTTCAGTACACGTTCTAGACCAGAAAATTGAAGAGAAGGCTGGAAAACTTCTTCAGTTCATCGCGGTGGACGTTATGCCCGCGGTTCTTAAAGACCTCGATGCGGCAATCCGGTATAACCTTGGCCGCCCGGTAAGCCTGCATAACCGGCACGATGGGGTCTCTGGCGCCCCATACCAGCAGCGTTGGCATTTTGATTTCCGGCAGTCTCTTTTCCAGCACCAGCGTCTGCGCATGGAAGGTCGTGATGCTGCCGCCCACCGTCACCGCCGCCGGGGAAAGCGCCATGATATACCGGGCCGGGTTCAGTTGTTCGGCCACCCATTTCACGCCTTTCATCACCGCCATGAAGATATGGCCGATGGATTTGATGATGGCCGGTATCGAGAAAAGCCTGACCCAGAACGCTATCTCGCTGCCCAGGCACAAGCTGCTTATCAGCACCAGCTTTTTTATTTTGTCCGGGAACTTTAAAGCAAAGTTAAGCGCGATGCCGCCCCCCAGCGAATGTCCCACCAGGTAGAAATACTTCAATCCCAAACTCTCGGCAAACTTCTCCACGAACTCTACCAGTTCCGGAATGTAATAGCTCCCGTCCAGCGGCTCGCTGCCACCGTAGCCTGGCAGGTCCGGGGCATAGACCGTGTATTTTTCCGCCAGCTCTTCAATGTTCCGGTTCCAGGTGCGGGCATCACCGCCGCCACCGTGGATAACCACCACAGGCTCCCCCTGCCCTGCCGTGTAATAGAGGACATCCAGTCCGTCAACTTTTATTGTTTTGCTTTCTATCTTAGTCATATAAGGTTCCTTGAGTTCTTTATCTTAAGTTTAGCTGCCGCAATTGCCCGGCAACAGTACTTACTGTCATCAATCGGCGCCTAAAGCCGTGAGCCTTTACCTGTTTGAGACATTATTTTTATCATTGCTTTGCCTGCTTCGAGGGTTTTTAGAGAGTGTTAAAACCGTATCTAATCATACAAATGTCAGATACACCACTTTGTCTCAAAACCCCTCTGATACTTCACAAAAAAGTTACAAAAACTACCCTCACCATATATAACGAAGAAGGGCGGTTAACGGTTACCCAGGCTTTTATAATTTATTGTAGCAACCGCTGTGAGTGGGGGCGCAATAGTTAAATCCCGTACTTTGGTAGGTAGTAGTACCCGTATTTCCGTTACATCCCCCTATATATATTGTACCCTGCGGAATGTTAAGAACATGTTATAAAAGTCTCACAATATCCCGTAAAACAAAAGGATTCTTGCGCCGCTTTGCAGATGCGCTAATAATAACCAGGGCATTGCTATTGTATACGGGGTGCAATTTAGCAAATTTGGAACGGCAGACCCCAACAACCTTTGTTATAATCGGACTAATAATCACAGGAGCTAAAAGTAACCGTGAATTATAGCGAAGATATAAAACGCAGTCTTGATTTTATTGAGGAACACATTAAAGAAAACTTAACTGCGCAAGAAATTGCCGATTACATCGGTTATTCGGTATTTCATTTTTGCAGAATCTTCGTCATAGACCAGAACATATCTTTAATGGATTATATCCGCAAACGCAAATTATCGCTGGCAAGGGAGGGACTGCTTCATGAAGGAAAAATTATTAATACAGCTATGGACTATGGGTATGACACTCCCGGCGGATTTACCAAAGCTTTCCGGAAAGAGTTCGGCTATAGCCCTTCAAAATATATAGCAAGGATGAAAAGCTATGTCTCAAAAAACAATACTGAAGATTACGGAGGTATTATGCTGGAACCATTAATCGCCCAAAAACCGGCTTTCAGGGTTGCCGGCTACGGCATCAAAACGAACATTACCGGCAACTATACCAAAGACATTGCCGCTTACTGGACTAACTACTCCGGCGAAAACCTGGAAACAAAAATGTATGACCTGCTGAAACCCCCAAAACACGGCGAAGTAGGCATTTGTATCACTTCGCCCGACCGGGAACATGTCACGTATCTATTGGGTGTTATCGTCGATGATTTTTCCAAGGTAACGCCGGATATGATTACGGTTGAAGTCCCGGCGGCCGTTTACGCTGTTTTCACCACCCCGCCGGCAGATAATTCCGATTACGTGGGCAAACCTTTTATCCAGACCATAAGGGACACCTGGAAATACATCTTTGAAGAATGGTTTGCCAAAAGCGACTACGTTTTCGATGAAAGTAAACTTGATTTCGAGTTTTACGATGAGCGCTGTCATTTCAAGACGGATAGCGTGATGGAAATCTATGTGCCGGTGAAAAAGAAGGCCGCCCGGTAAAATACGGTATTTACCAAAAAGGGGGCTTTCGCCCCCCTTCAGCTTTCTCTTAAGTATATCTTACTTTTTCTGCAGAGGTCTCAAAATAGCCCGGCCCGGCCCGGCATCGCCGTTATACATTAAAAGAGGCAGGAACAGCAGTTCGTATTCGCCGGGGGGCACGTTAGCCAGGGCGCAGTTTTCCAACACGTAAATGCCGGCCCCGAGTAGTGTCGTGTGGGTCTTATTGATGTTCTCCGGCCGCTTGTAGGAGCCGATGGTAATGAAGTCCATCCCCACCAGCTTGACGCCCGCTTCCTTTAGGTAATCGGACGCGTCGTCATCGATGTAACAATAGTCCTCGTTGAATTTTTCCGCCTCGTACAACGCCGGGGAAGCGGAATTGCGGGTCTTAAAAAGTACCCGCTCGCCCTTTTTAATATTGTGCTTCTTCAGCTCGGCGGCCTTGACGCTTTCCTTATCCTTGATTTCGATAACGCGGCAGGGCCCGATGGTGGCATCAAGAGGCATATCGCTGATCGTCGAGCCGTCAGGAATGAAATGCAGCGGCGCATCGACATGTGTGCCGGTGTGGGAAATAATCTCGATCATCGACATCATGACTTTGGCGCCGAGATTGCGGTCCGTCATACGGTAAATCTTCGGCGGGACGGGATCGGTGGGGAAATAGACCATCCCCTGTTTCAGCGGCACGGAAATATCATACCAGCCCTTGGGAAGTTTAACAGCCATGTAACCCTCCTGTAATCATATTGACTATAAGGATAGATTACAGGATAAATTAAGTCAAGAGAGGCATCGCCCAAAGCGTAAACAGTCCCCCGCCGGTCATGCTTGGGGAACGCCCGTTTACTCTTTCGTCTTCATCCCGAAGTCGCCCTGCATCTGGGCGGTGGGTACCCCCGCGGCGATAGCTTTCGCCCAGGTGGTGGCCCTCTCCAGTTCCCCATCCACCAGCGGGCCCTTGGCGCTTTTCACGAAAAATCCCTGGGGCTGCGCCACGCTGTTGCCGCCTTTAGCTTTTAGAGTGTCCTCGATTTTATTTGCCGCCCAGCCGAACACTTTTACCCACAAGCTTTTCAGCCTGGTATCGAAAGCGGCCAAGCGCTTGCCTTTCAAATCCTCCGCCGTGAGATTATCCATAAAAGTCTTTATGGCCACCGTCGTCCGGCCGCCCTGCGTTGGCGACCCGATAATAATTTGGTAGTAATGCGCTATATCTTCCGGCTTAACATCACCCACTTTGACCACTTTAACATCCCCGGTAAACCCCTTGCCGATTGCCTGGGCGATTTGTTCCGTGTTGCCGTACTGTGAATCATAAATGATTAAAGCTTTCATAATGCCTCCTCCTTATGATGCGATTATAAGTGTACGACAAAAGGGTAAAAGGGGCAAGGGGGTAATAATTAGGAAATTACGCTAAACGCACTTTTCAGCTAAAGATTTGGCCCAGGCAGCAGCGCGTTCCAGTTCTCCGGGTAAAAGCGGTCCCTCGGTAGCATCAACGAAGAAATGCTCCGGCGGCACGATGAGTTTGCCGCCCTTGGCTTGCAGAGTTGCCGCGATACGCGGCGCGGCAAAGCCGAAAATCTTGACCCATTTCCATTTATGGCGGGTATCGAAAGCGGCAACCTTCTTATTTTTAAGGGCGCCGTCCGCAATAGTATCGAGCAGGATTTTGATAGATGGCAGCGGCCTGCCCTCCTGGGTAGGAGAGCCGACGATAAGCAGGTCATAAGTGTTGAACTCCGCGGCGGTCAGCTTACCAAACGCCGGTTTTTTTACTACTGCGTCTATTGCTCCGCCGATAGCCCCGGCAATCAGTTCCGTTTGGCTATACTGCGAATCATAAACAACGAGTGCTCTAATTTGAACCGCTCCTGTTTTACATTTCCGTTAGGTAGTCTAACCTTCATAAATTTTACTCCGAATGCATAAAGCGTAGCAAGGCGATAAAAAGGGAAAAATACTAAACATGAAGATCTCAACTCAAAATAAATTCAAAAATCAAAGGTTAAGTTAAAAACAAAATCCCCCGCCAATTCCCCCTTTCATAAAGAGCCTGCCCCATGCTATGAAATGGGAGTGAGGGCATAAATAAATGGTGATAAGCAAGAGCCCCGATGACATCGGGGCTCTCAAAATGATTGCCTTAACGTGAGATATTACTCATCGTAATCGCCGGGGGCGTCCGGCAGGCCGCACTCTCCGTCCTTGCAGACCACGCCGGCAGGATGCGCCCGCCATTTATCGATTGGCGCGCTGCCGGAGTAGCCGTAGTCGGCGGCTTTCCAAAGCGGGCTCGTTTCACCGCCAATGACAATGATGTTGATGTTTTCCGGCTTGTGATAGGGATATATCATCTCATCATCCGGGAGCTTTTTCCAGGAGGCATAAGGTTCCACGCCCTTGTAGGCCTCGGAGGCCACCAGCATGTCTATATGGTCGGTCTTCCAGTATTGTCCCGCGGTCATCTTGATGTTCTTTGACATCCACTGGGCGTAATCCTGCTTGGTCGTGAAGCCCTCATTCTCCTTCAGGTTCCGGGCAATCAGCGGGTCAATGATAATCGTAGCTGATGAATTCATCGGCGGCATTATCGCTAGCTGGTAGCTCAATTCCTCAACCAGCGACCGCTTGGAGGCTGCTCCGTAGCTGTTCACCATCGCCCAGCCCCGGAAGATGCTTACATAGCTGTCTTCAGCCTTAAAACCCTTGGTAACATGGAACGGTTCCCAAACGCTCCGCTCTTCATTTTCCCCGGCGCACATGTTGTTATAGGTATGGTTGTTCCCCTGGGAGCTCCAAAGGGTGCTCCGCGGCTTGGCAAAGCCGTGACAGATGCTCATCAATGTCCAGGCCCGGCCGATTACCGAATTCGCCATGTTTATCGCACTGAAAGCCCCAATACCGCAGTTCATCCCGATTTCATTGCGGATAGGCCCGTTGACCAAAAGCATCGCTTCAAAGGGGGTGGTGGAGGGCATCAGCGACGATTGCCTGGTAGCCGCGGTAGCCAGTATCACGGGGAACATCTCCGGCGTGGCGCCGGCCATGACCGCGATAACCGCGATATTGGAAACCGTGTATTTAACCATTTCTCTGGTCTCGAAGGAGAAAGATTCGGCCACGATGTCATCCGGAGCCGCGCATGTTCCGGCAAGCATTTTCTTCACCCGCTCCTCGGTCGGCAGGATGATGGGCAGTCCATCCGTCCAGCCTTTTTCATAGAAGATACGCTGTAAATTATCTTCCGTATCCGGAGCCAGAAGCACCGGCGCAGGCTGGTCTTTGGCGGACGGGGGAGGCGGGGGCGCCGCCATCTTCTTGCCTTCCACCTGTTTGGTCAGGATATCGATGATTTCCTCGATGACGGGTTTGCCCGTATCCGGGTCGCTGCCTACGATGTAGGCATCCAGGGCTTCCGGAGACAGCCCGATAACCGGATGCGGCGTATAAATGAAAGGTATCGTTGCGGACATCGGGTTGCTATCCGCCACACTCTTAAACTGGAGCGTGGAAACGGGAGCCACGGGGATGCCGTAATTCTGCTCGAGTTTGGAAAAGCCTGCGGCAACTGCCGTTACGCAGCCCGGTCAGCCGGCCACCCCGAGGACAACGGCATCTCCTTTAGCTTTGACTTCCTCCCAGAGCTCGTTGTTATCATCCATGAACACGTTGCCCGGTTTCCGCTTGCGCACGGTGGTAACGGAGGGCATGTTCTCGGTAAACCATTTTTGCAGCTGCAGCATAAAATTATAGCTGCCGCCAAAGCCGGTATCCACGAGGTATACTTTCTTGTTTTCCAGCGTGCCTAACCGCTTGGCGAAAGGGCTGCCGGAGGGCGGGGGCGGCGGGGCCATCGGCGGCGGAGTCCTGCCCGCGGCAGACGGGTTGGCGCCCATCGGCGGAAAATTAGCCGGACCCTTCTGCACCCCGATTTCCGGGCTCATTACCTCAAAACGTACTTCTATCGACATATTTTCCTCCAATTCAAATTGCGGAATCTTGTTTATCTATTTTTAGCACTTTCAAGTACAAGGACGGGCGGCTGAAAATCAGCTGCACCATAGATTTAACCGGGCCCCATGTGGTCCTTGACCCATGTTAAATCCTCTCTGGCTTTCCCCCATCCGGCTTCAGCGGCGCCCGCGAAAGGATTCTTGCCGCCCATGTGTTTCCTCATTTCTTCCATGCGCTGCTTCGTCAGCTCTTCCTGCCGTTTCATGCCTTCGGGAGAGGCGTAATTGATAATCCGTTCAAAATTCATCCTTAGCATTTTCTCCGGGTCCATGTTCGGGCCCATGGTCGGGATAATGAAAAGCTGCTCGTTTTCAATGCCCTTCTTCAAGAGCTGCGCCAGCTCCACGGGGTCCATCCCTTGAGCATTCGCTTTACCCTCAAACTCAATGGTCTGTTTGTTGACGCGATATCCGGTGTTTGCCAGGTGCTTCGGCCTGGTAAAAGTTGCTTCGGCAATGTTTGTATTGATACCACCCGGGCACAGGCAAGATACGCCGATGCCGTAGGGCTTGAGCGCCTGGTAGTAGCACTCCATAAGGCTGTTAACCGCAGCCTTGGCCGCGGAGTACGGGGTGCAGCCGGACGAAGCCATAAAACCGGCCATCGAGGAAGTCGTGACGATATGGCCGCCCTTGCCGGCTTTAATCATGCGCGGCACGAAGGTCACCATGCCATTGATGACACCGAAGAGGTCGACACCGATGACCCAATCAAAGTCTTCAAATGTGGAGGCTTCCGCCGGACCGAAGGTATTGACGCCCGCGGTATTAATGAGCAGCTGGGGCGGCCCGCCGAATACTTTTTCCACCTCATCCGCCGCTGCCGCATATGCCTTGCGGTCCGTAATATCCAGTTTGATAGCGTGAACCGGCGCTTTTTTCT
>DAOUGB010000121.1:0-4296 GCA_034429595.1 Dehalococcoidales bacterium | reverse complement strand
TCGCCGGAGATATTTTTTCCAGTTGATCAAGAAGTCCTTCGATGGGGGATGAAACAGGGACATAATGCGCCGCTGTTTGCGGAAACAGGTCAAGCAGCCTTTGAGCTCCCACCAGAACGTCCGCTTCCTCAGCCATTTTATAAGCCAAAGGTGTGTCGTATTCCAATGGACCGGGGCCGCAGCCGACGATCCTGATGGGATTGTCTTTCATTGCCATGGCGTCAGATCTCCTTTCTGTCCCAGCAAATTTCCCTTCATGTCAACAAGCACCGCCGCCACTTGAATTTTCCCCTCCAATCTCTCCTCGACTGCTTCACAGATGTTTGCGGCAAGTTCATCACCGAGAAGTCTTCTGTTCGACTCCGACAATGCCCCCAAAATACCTTCTACGGTGGGTATATCCGTATACCTGAGACCCGTCAAATTTTCGGCCATATTTGCCACGTAAGGCAAGGCGCTTGGGGAACGCGACGAATGGGTGTCCCATTGCCCCCGAATGAGCTTTGCCAGTTTTCCCGGATGCCCCAGAATGAGAATCGCTTCAAAAGAATGCTCTTTTATTGCATCAAGAGCAAAGCCCCATTCATTGCTTACCTCGATGATCTCTTCCTCCCGAACGCGCAGCAGCGTCCGGGCCGAACGTGCACCGATGTGGCCGGGTACAACAACCGGTCTGGTGAAACCGCCCGCGGCGGTGACTTCAATAACAGACCGAATTGATTCCCGTATGGCGGAGCAACTGAAGGGACGTACGCGGCCGGTTGTGCCGATTATGGAAAGCCCTCCTGTTATGCCCAGCCGGGGATTGAAGGTACGCTTTGCGAGCTCTTCTCCACCAGGTATGGATATGGTAACAGTGACACCCCGATCAGTCAGTGATCTCACCGCATCGGATATCATCCGCCGCGGCACCGGATTTATTGCAGGCTCACCGGGCAATACGGAAAGGCCCGGCTTCGTTACCGTTCCCACGCCTTCTCCGGCAACAAAGCAGACATCCTTGCCTACCGACCAGGCCAGAGATGCCGAGACGGCGACGCCGTTGGTGATGTCAGGATCATCGCCCGCATCTTTCATAACCACCGCCCGGGCGCTTTCTTTGACGAATTCTGCGACGGCAACAGGTATAAAAACTTCTTCACCGCCGGGTAGCGCGAGAGTAACCTTCGCCGGCGCCTCATTGCCAAGCATGACCGTCATGGCCGCCTTCGCCGCCGCCGCGGCGCAGGCCCCCGTAGTAAAACCGGAACGAAGCGTTTTAGTTTTTGATGCCATCTTGGTCTCTACCCCTTGTAACTGTTGGTGTTCTTTATATCCGTTGCCATTTTACTCTTTGTGCTTAGGCTGAAGGTTATTTGGTGGCCTTCGGCGCTTGTTTTTTATTTCCGTTTTTTCTTCAGCCCTCAGCCTTTTCCTGAAGCCAGGCGCATGATTTCGCGGCGCGCCTCACCGATGGTAAGAGGAATCTTTTCAAAGGCCATTTTATCTTCATGCTTCAGCCTATAGATCAGTTCAGCGATCTGAGGCAGGCGCAGCTTAACATCAGCCATGTCGTCGGGAGCGGAAAAGACCTCTTCGGGCGTGCCGCCTCTGACGATGGAACCTTTACTGAGAATATAGAGTTTATCCAGGAAGACGGGTACCAAATCAACGCTATGGGTGGCCATGATGATGGTGACATGCTTTTCAGTGTTCAGTTTTTTCAGCAGGCTCATCATCCTATATTCCCCCATGGGATCGAGACCGGCTGTAGGTTCATCGAGGAGAATTATTTCGTGACCCATAGCGAGCAGACCGGCAATGCAAACCCTTTTCTTCTGACCGTAGCTCAGGTTGTGTATCGACTTTGCTTCGTATCCCGCCAGCTCCACGTCATCAAGAGCTTCTTTGACCCTTCTGGCAACCTCTTTGCCTTTGAGACCCATGTTAAGAGGACCAAAGGCCACGTCTTCTGAAACACTACCCGCAAAGAGCTGTTCATCGGGACTCTGAAAGATTAGACCTACTTTACTGAAAATCTCTTTGGGCGAGAGTTTTTGCACATCCCGGCCGTCAAGGTGAACAGTTCCCTTGAAATCTTTGATAAGTCCGTCCATGATTTTGAGAAGAGTTGTTTTTCCTGAACCGTTGGATCCCAGAATCCCGGCGAATTCTCCTTTGCGGATATCGAGGTTGATTTTGTTCATTGCCCTTGTCTCGTCGGCATAGACAAAAGAATTTATCCTCACAGCCAGCCTGACTACCATATCTTCCATAGGATCCCCATAACAATGATCAACGATAAAACTCCTCCTATTTCCGAAGGTTTAAAGGGATTATACTCCAGGTTGGGCATAACTCCGTCGTACCCCCGCTGCATCATGGCAATGGTCGTCTTCTGACTTTGATCAAATGCCTTGATAACAAGCGCCCCGGCGAGAATGCCGAAAGAGTTGAAACCCCGTTTAATTGTGGAATAGCCAAGCCTGTTTTTCTGAGCGCTGTAAATGACCGTAGCGTCCTCGAAGAGCATGAAGATATAACGGTAGGCAAACAGAGAAATTTCGATAAATCCGCTGGGGATCTTCATCCAGGAAAGTCCCGCCATAAACTGGTTGAAAGGTGTTGAAAATCCCAGGACGGCCACAATCGTCACTGCTCCCATTATTCTGCATCCCAGACGTACCCCCTCCAGCAAACCTTCCCGAAAACCCGTGACAGTCATTCCCGCCAATTCAAAGGAAAAGAGCGGAGTTTTTCCCGTGCAAAAGATCTTAAGGACAAGAAGCACTGCAACGATAAAGAGTGGCTCCGCATACCTGATAAAAAGTGCCCGGGGATGAACCTTCATATCGACGCACAGCCCCACTCCGCAAAGAAAAAGAAAGACAGGGAAGCTTATCCCCTCGTAAGTGAGGACCATAACGAGAAGGACGATGGCCGAGATGATTTTGACTCTGGCATCCATGCGGGAGAGCCAGTGATTTCCGTTGTGGATATAATCAGAAAGTATCATTTCTTTTCTTCCGGTATCATGTCTTTCCCGGCATCTAAAGGCTGTGCCTTTTCAGCGAGTAATGATCGCCAGTAATATCCTGCAGCAAATCCGCCTAAAGCACCGGCGATAAGAAAGAGGAAGAGTCCGACATCGCCCTGCTCCAGATCGATGAGTGGTTCTCCAGCCTCCCTGCCATGCTCCCTGGCCACTTTTCCGATAACAGCTTCATCAACACCGCTCCACTTGGCTGCATCGGCAGGAATTGCAGATGATAACACTGTACCTGCTATGCAGAGAGAAATGAGTAAAGCTGTTACCCCTTGTTTCTGCATCGCTGCCTCTCCCGGTTTGATCACCCGCATCTTGACCAGGAGATCCGGTCTTTTCTTATAGAGGAGAACGACCATGCCTGCCGTCATGGCCCCTTCGAGAATCCCCAAAGGCAGCTGTGTAGGAATAAAAGCGATCAGTATTTTCCAAAAAAGAGGTAGAAAAGACGCATCTCCTTTGACGCCGGAAGCCAGCTGTACCGATGTCATAAGGTACGTAGCCCAGTCGGCAAATAACCCGGCCATAAACCCGGACACAGCTATGTTCATTTTGACAGATCGTAACAGTCTGAAAACAAAATAACCGGTAAAAGACCCCATCACGCCCATGGAGACGATATCGGCGCCAAGGGTGGTTAATCCGCCGTGGGCGAGAAAAATAGCCTGGATGAGAAGAGCTGCGGCGGCGATCACGACGCTGATGGCCGGACCGACGAGAATTCCGGAAATGCCGGTTCCACAGGGATGGGAACAGGTTCCTGCAAGGGGCACGGGGATAGGCATGCAGGAAATAATAAAGATGACGGCCGTCATCAGGCCGGCCAGTGGCTTAAAGGAAAGATCATTGCGGGAGCGTTTGTTCAGACTGTATAATCCAAACGCAACAAAGGGAATCGCGATGGCAAACCAGAGGGCTGCCCAGCGAAGCGGCAATATGCCTTCGGCGATGTGCATGGCATAGACGGCATCCGCCGACAGCAGAAGGCCGTAGCAGATCAAAGCAATAAAAATATTTTTCTTCACCGAGTTCATTATTCTGTTTCCCCGTATTTCCAGGATTTTGCCGCTCTTATGATACTGGTTGTTACTTGATGTATTTCGCTCTTATATCTGAGAGCCCTTCCGATTCACCGATCCGTTTTATCACCAGATCCGTCAGCTTTTCATCAAAGCCGAGATGCTTTCCCATGATCAGGTTTACGCCGGGAAACTGCTTCGCCTTTTCGAGGAGTATCGCCGGGATGTCCTCCTGCATATGGGCGCCGAAAT
>DAOUGB010000120.1:0-2492 GCA_034429595.1 Dehalococcoidales bacterium | reverse complement strand
TCGATTCTCGGCCTGTTCAGTTCCGTCAGCGGTATAGTTGCAAAACCGCTCAGACGGCCGTTGTTCTTCCACAGCGGCCGGACTCCCAATAGATACATCATCTGGGCCATTCCTTCTCCGTCGGACCACATTATGTCGGTGCACTGCCAGTGAAAAGCGATATTTTCCGGCCAGCGTCCTTCCGTCTCCCGATACTTTTCCAGAGTTTGGCGGGCCAGCATTTTCCCGATCTCCCAGGCCGTCGGCGTCGGGATTCTCAATGGATCGAGCGAATAAAAGTTGCGGCCCGTCGGCAGGATATCGCTTCTTCCGCGGGTAATGAGCCCGGAAGGCCCCGGCTCAATGTAGCCGCCGTTCAGTCCGTTGAGCAGTGAACCGGTTTCGTCGGAGGCCCGGATGCTGCTCAACACATCATTGATTTTGACTTCCACCTCTGCCAACGCCGCGACATCACCGGGGCGAAGAGTAAATCGACTGCCCAGAGAATTTTCCAGGGAGACGCCGTTTTGAACGTAACCGGTGCAAATCTCCCGGGCAACTTCTTCCACCAAAGCATCCAGTTGTTCGCCTTCGAGTTTCCTTTCCCGAGCTGCGACTCTTTCCACAATACGCCGCAGAGAATCGGGTGTCTTTTCAAACCGCATGATTGCATACACGAACGACGCCAGCTTATCATTTTCCGGCAGTCGTCCGAAGATGTGCATGCCCCGGGGAATGAACGTATTTTTAAGCAGGCTGAGTTTGTCATGGATATCTCCGACCCGCCGGTGGAAATTATCGTGCAGCGCTTCTTCAGTGCCGTCCAGAAGATTGAGCCCCTTGATTTTATCTTCGATCAGATGGGCAATGGTATGCGCCCTGGCCGGTTCCAGGTTTTTGTATCTCTCATATTCATCAAGAAGTCTTTCGACCTGCTCCAGATCACCGTAGAGTTCCCCTTGAACCATCACCGTCTGCATGTGGTCGATCAGAACGGCATTGCTGCGCCTCTTGGCAATCGTCCCCTCCGGCGGGTTGTCCGCATTATAAATATAGAGATGGGGCATGGCATCAATGCCGATATCCGGGAAGCAGCCGGAGGAAAGCCCCGTCGCTTTGCCCGGCAGAAATTCCAGGTTCCCGTGCGTACCCACATGAACGACGGCATCCGCGCCGAATTTGCGGGACAGCCACTTGTAGGTCGCCACATACTGGTGGGGCGGCGGAATATCGGGATCATGGAGAATCCTGCAGACCTGGCCGTCGCACCGCGCTCCTGCGCAGCCTCTTTTCGGCTGCACACAGACAACGGCGTTCCCGTATCGCACACCGGTGATCACTATCCTGCCGTCATAAACCATGGCCGCCGGAACGCCATCCTTTTCCTCTCCCGGAGGCTGCCCCCAGGCCCCGCTCATTCTTTGCTGCGTCTGTTCCGGAAGTTCTGCAAACCAGGAAAGATAGGTTTCCGCATCAACAAGATCCAGCGTACCCCCTTTTTCCACAATCTCTTCCACTGTAGTCCA
Organism: Dehalococcoidales bacterium; assembly: GCA_034429595.1. GTDB lineage: Bacteria > Chloroflexota > Dehalococcoidia > Dehalococcoidales > RBG-16-60-22 > RBG-13-51-18. The sequence continues at coordinate 987 of DAOUGB010000120.1, read as the reverse complement.
GCGAAACTCCGCAACTGCTTTACGCTGCATAATATCATTGATCAGCACCTTGCCGTTTTCCGGCGGACAAACATCGTAGCCTTCCCGCTGCATCCGCTGCAGAATATCAACAACGCTTTCCAAGGTGTCCAGATGCGCTCCCGCGCCGACGGTCGCCTCCACCGAAGCACAGGGATTGTTGTGGAGAATAAAAGCTACTTTCTTATCCCGATTGGGCTTCTGCGCCAATAAAATCCAGTGCGCCGCTCTTTCCGTCAGCCGCTCGATCCTTTCCCGAATCGGCTCGTAAAGTTCCTCCTCCGGTGTGCCGATCCCGCTTACCGCGCCGATCACCATCGGCTCAATTACACCCTCAAACTCGGGCATGGCTAGGCTCCAGGCAACCTGCGCTCCCAGCCCCTGCGGATCGGCCAGCCACTGTTCCCGATCCTTGTAATAGGAAATGACGGGATTGATAAGGGGAATGTTGAGCTGCTTCAGGAGCGCCGCGCCGGATGAAGCCGTTGCTCCTTTTATTTCATTGCCCCGCGAGGTTCCCAGGAAGAAAGAGGTCAATTTGATAATGCCGTCAACAACAGGCCTGCCGTCTTTCATCAGAAACTTCTCAATTACTTCTATGCCGCTTAAATTTCCCAGATTTTCATCCTTCAGGGAATAAAAGAAAACAGGAATAACGGCAATCCCCCGGTCTTCCAGCATCCGGATCAACTGCTTTTCGATCTCCAGATTGCGCGTCACCCAGCTGGAACGCGAATAGAGCAGGCCCACCGTCGCCAGTGGCTTCGCTGAAAATTTCGGCAGATAGTCCGCAAGGTATGCGGCGGCGGAGAAAAACACCTTGTCTGTTTGGGGATGGTAAATGCCCTGCCAGGGAATTTCGTCCGGTTTATTAAACGTCAGTGGCATACCGGCGAGATGATGCAGGAGAAACCGCAGCATATTGGCAATATTGTCCCGGCCGTTAAAGAGGATGTAATTATAGACTGT
>DAOUGB010000119.1:0-1896 GCA_034429595.1 Dehalococcoidales bacterium | reverse complement strand
GCAAAAACAGCACCCAAACCCAACCCTACAAGCAACGCCGGCAACCGGATGGCGTTAAGCGCCGCCCAGGTGGAAAAAACCATTGCCGACAGGCACACAGGACAGGGAATAATTAAAAGAAGGGAAGACCCCCTTTTTATGCCCGGCTGTGCGGTACAGTCACTCTTTTCCATCCCCGTGCTTATGATCGCGTATATGCCCCAGGCCGTAAGTCCGGCCGCCATGAACCAGTGAAGATAAGGACCGCCGCTGAGAATCGGCGCAATCCACTCCATGAGTTGTTTCGAAAGAACAGCCATGCCGACAAAAAGCAGCGCGTACATCGCCAGGGTAAAACCGATCCATTTGTTTTGAACCTGGCCGAAGCCAAGACCAAAACCGACTTTCCCGGCAAATCCGGTCAGTGTAAAAAGCGTTCCCCCCGCCCACAAGGCCATATTCAAGTCCATTGCACTTCCTCCTTCGAAAACAGTAAATTTAATATTTAAGCGCTAAACTAAGAAACCAGGACCTTCCCGGCGCCGGAAAGGAAGAATAGTATTCTCGGTCCAGCAGATTAGATAAGGAAAAGGAAGCCTCCACCCAGGAGACCGGTTTATAGGAAATTTTAGCGTCGGCGGTAAAAAAAGAGTCATAAGAGCCGTAGACATTGCTTATGGAATCCGAATTATCGTCGTTGCTGTACCTTTTCCCCATATAGCGGCCCAGAAGCGACACTGTCACCGGCCCCTTTTCCAAATCGCAACCGGCGTTAAACATGATTCTGGGGATATCCGTCATCTGCTTGCCCACGGATGATGGATTGGCGTCATTTTCCGTTATCCTCGAATCCGTATAGGTGAAGTTGGCAAAGATTCTGAGCCCCATGTCCAGCTTCTGCTGTGCCGTCAGCTCTATGCCCCTGCTCCGCCCCTTGCCGGCGTTCACGGCGTCCTTTCGTGTAGAAGAAACCGTCTTGGTATAAATCATGTCGCTGATATAATTTTCAAAATACATCGCCGAGATGCTGGCGCCTTTCCAGAGTTCCTGATCCATGCCGGCATTCCATGAGGTCGATGTCTCCGGCTTCAAGTCAGGGTTGCTGTTGTAAGTCACGCCGGACTGCGTAGTCCAGGTTCTGTAGAGGTTATAAAGTGTCGGGGATCGAAACGCCCGTCCCAGTGAGGCGCGCACAGTGGTTTGTTGGAAGGGTTTATAGACGACGGCGCCCTTCGGGCTGAACGAAGAATCGCTGCGGCTGTCATAGGATTTGGGATATCCGGTTGTCCCGGACTGGTATACATATCCGTCGTAGGTTTTCCACCAATCCTGCCTGGCGCCGATGTAAGCGGTCAGATTGTCGGAAACTTGAATTTCATCCTGAGCAAAAAGAGCTAAAGTTTTTTCCTTGCCTTTTGCCTGGTAAGTGAGGTCGATTTTACTGCTTTCATCCAGCCAATTGGTCAGATTGTTTTCCTGCGAATCAGACCAGCCGCCCTTGAACGTTCCTCCGACAGTGACGACATTGCGGCTTAAAATCGGGATGGTCACCTGCAGGTCGGCGCTATATGAAGCCGTGGGCGAATCAGACAATTTTCCCGGGCCACCCGCGCGCGTTGCGCTGGAACTGGTCGGGGTGACATACCAGCGCTTTTCCTGGTCAAAATATCCCAGCGATAATTTAACATTAGCCCGCTCGAAAAGCTCCGTTTCCAAATCAACGCCGTAAACATTTCGAACACTGCCGCCCGCGCCGGAAAGGAAGGTGCCCTCCTTGACGGAGCCATAAGACCAGATCTCCCTGCCCGCTGCATTCCTCAGATATGTTGCGGGCGACTCATTGCTGTAGTCATACGTTGATCTCCGGAAATGAAACATGAATTTGGTGGCTGGAGTAAAATCGTAGCCAGCCTTAAA
>DAOUGB010000118.1:0-33534 GCA_034429595.1 Dehalococcoidales bacterium | reverse complement strand
ACCGCCATCGCCATGATTTTAGGCGCTCCTTACGCGCAGCTGCTTTCCATGTTTACGGAGGACCCGGAGATTCTGAATATCAGCGCCACGGGCCAGGGTATGCTGGTCATGGTCTCCGGCTTCGGGGCGATTATCGGTTCGTTTATCCTGGCCTCGCTGACCAACCGCCGCCGCGGTTTGATACTGCTTTCCGCCTCGCTGCTGCTGGGGGTGACATTAATCGGCTTTTCCTTCACCGAGTGGCTGCCCCTTTCTTTCTTCTTTATTATCTTCATCGGCATGGGGAGCACCGTGCAGATGGCGCTGGGCAACTCGCTGATTCAGTACTACACCGATGCCTCCTACCGCGGGAGGGTAATGAGCTTCTTTATGCTGGGATTCGGGCTTAGCAGCCTCGGGTCATTCTTTGCCGGCATCATGGCGGAAGGCATCGGCGTTCAATGGGCGGTGGGCGGACTGGCCATTGCGCTGGTCGCCGTGACATTAGCCGTAATGTCCACCATGCCCAGGCTGCGCCGGCTGGACTAACATTTCCGGCCGTTCCATACTATAATTGATACAATGTAATAATAAATCGGGGAGTATTTTGGTATACAAGAAAGTAACACTGGATAACGGACTGCGGCTGGTTACGGAGAGCATGCTCCATACCCGCTCCGTAGCGATTAATTTCTTTATCGGCACCGGCTCCCGGTATGAAAACGATAAACAGGCCGGCATTTCCCATTTCATCGAGCACATGTGCTTCAAGGGCACGGAAAAGTACCCCACCTCCACGGAGGTCTCTACGGTCATCGAGGGGGTAGGGGGCATGCTCAACGCCGGGACGGATAAAGAGCTGACCGTTTACTGGTGCAAGGTGGCGGAGCCGCATTTCTACAGCGCGCTGGATGTGCTGACGGATATCCTGCGCAACTCCAAGTTCGAGCCCGAGGAAATAGAAAAAGAACGGCAGGTCATCATCGAAGAAATCAACATGTCGCTGGACTCGCCGCAGCAGCGCGTCTCCATGCTTATCGACGAGTTAATGTGGCCGGGGCACCCGCTGGGACGGGATATCGCCGGCAGCAAAGAATCGGTCACGGGTATCAGCCGGAAAATGATGCTGGACTACCTGGCCACGCAGTACCGGCCGGAAAACATCGTGCTGTCTATCGCCGGGTCCATCGACCATCAGCAAGTAGTCAATTCCGTCATCGAGGCAACCGCCGGCTGGCCCAAGGCCCGCACGCCCCTCCATTACACGCCGTACCAAGCCAAAGACGGCCGCCGGGTGCTCATCGAGAAACGCGATACGGAGCAGACACAGATGTGCCTTTCCCTGCCGGGGCTGTCCATCGTGCATCCGGAGCGTTTTAAACTCGATTTGCTGAACGTTATCCTCGGCGAGGGCATGAGCAGTCGGCTCTTCATCGAAGTACGTGATAAACTGGGTCTGGCCTACAGCATCCAGAGCTACGCGGAGCATTTACTGGATACCGGCGCCATGACGATAGCCGCGGGCGTGGATAACAAGAACGTGGCGGTGGCCGTCAAAGCGATCCTCCATGAGCTTGCCCGCCTTAAGGACGGCATACCGGAAGCGGAGCTGAACAAGGCTAAAGAACTTTTTAAAGGGCGCATCTGGCTGCGCATGGAGGACAGCCGCAGCGTGGCCGGGTGGATGGGCAGCCAGGAGATTCTGACCGGGGAAATCCTTTCCATCGACGAGGTAATCAATATCATCAATGCGGTGACGACGGCAGACCTGAAGCGAATGGCTAACGAACTGCTGGCGGGGGATAAACTCCGGCTGGCGGCGGTGGGGCCTTTGGACCCGGACGGGAACTGGGAAGATTTATTGAAGCTTTAGGCGGTTTTTATTAGTCCGCTCACCATGAGCGGCATTTAGTTATCTGTCCTCCGCCATCTTTTCTTTCAGCCAGTCCAGAAAAGCGTGCGCCTTTTCTAAATCCCCCATATTATTAATCGTTATCGTGTCAGGTCTTACGACCACCGGCATATTCCAGACCCGGAAAGCGAGCGCCTTTGACGCAGGATTATAGCTGCTACCAGCGATGACCCGGTTCAAATGCGGCATGGCGGGAGTAATATCACCGGCAAGCTGAAAAATGGCGCGCGTCACATAATTATCGGTCGGCGCGCCCGCGCCGATAAATATAATCCGGCAGTTATCCAGCACAGAAGTATCCACGGATGCTTTAACCGCCCTATTGAACACCGACCGCGGATGCCTTTTTCCCAAAGTAGGGGCAGGCCTGGAAAGTACATTCCTTATTCCGCGCCATATAACGGCATTTGATGGCCGGGTTGGTCTTGAGCTTGATGTTCATTCTCTTTTCCAGGAATTCGACGGCATATCCCAAGCCGCTGCGGACGGCCCTTTTACAGCAGCGCGCGCCGTTATCCACCATCTTCCCCAGCGCGTAGGCGGTCGCTTCATTAGCCAGCCCCCGCGCGGGCCCGGTCAAAGGCGTGGCGCCGGTCAAAACGCTGACCGCGATGCCCACCCCCAGCCCGCCGCCGCAGGCCCCGTGAGAGCCGCACCAGCCGCCGGGCACTCTGGAGCCTCTTTCAATGGCTTTTTCCACGGCGCCTTCCGGCACGGGGTAGCCCGCGTTCTTGACCGCCGTGACGATAACCGCCGGGAGGATGGCATGGTGCTCTGGGCCGTGCATCGGCACCGAGGGGTGGGACATGACTTTTTCCAGTATCTCAAAGGGGTCGGCGCTTTTGGTCTCGCTTAAAACCTGCCTCAAGATATCCAGCGCGCCGCGGCTGTGGCAGGTATCACAGACATAGTGGCCTTCCGGGCAATATATCAGGGCGGGGAACTCCCGGCCGCAGAAATCACACTTTCTGACGACCTCTTCCGTCCCGTAGACTAAAGGTTTGCCGCAGACCCCGCAGTTTTCTTTTGATTCCATTTTGTACTCCCGGCTGAAAAACGCTCCCAATTTAAGTATAAGAGGATTGAACATAAGGGTCAATAAACGCCGTTTAGTTCATGCACTTCGTTTATACCTCACCCCCTTTACCCCTTCACATGACCGGAACCAGTTGCGCTACTGTTTGGAAATGGGGATTTTTTATTATTAGGAGGGGGCTCGGTCAGCTACCCTTCTTCGACACCCCGCTTTCCTCATTTGCGCCGTTCTCCGCAGGCTATCAGCCCAATGCTTACTGGTCATCCGGCCAGGTAAAATACTCTACCGTATGCCACCGCCGATTTACCCGCATGCAGGGTGTCACCGCCCGGATTTTCCTCTATATTGTGTTCAGACACGAGATATCAAGGAGGAGGCAGATGTTTGAAGTAGTCTATTTTTCCCGGACCGGCAATACCAAAAAAGTAGCCGAGGCAATCGCCGATGAATTAAAGATAAAAGCCAGAGATATTAAGACCACCGGCGTGCTGCCCCAGGACGCATTTATCTTTCTCGGTACCGGCTGTTACGGCGGCACACTGCCTAAAGAAATAGATTTGTTCTTAAAGCAGAACCGGTTCCAGGGCAGGAAGATAGCGCTCTTTACCACCTCCGGGTTCGGCTCGGCCGCCGAGCGCGCCATCATCGAAAAACAAATCAAAGATAAAGGCGCGGTCATCACGCATAATTTCAAATGCTACGGCCGGTTCTTGACGATGAAAAAAGAGCACCCCACGGCGCAGGAACTGGAAAACGCCAGGGAGTTCGCCCGCACGGTGTCCATCACACTGTTTCCCCAGCGGACGGAAAGAGCCAAAACTACCAGCGCAGCACACTAATTAAATCCCAAATAAAAAATATTTAAAAGCAAAAGGAGGAAAAGGGACAATGAAGAATGGAGCAGGTGCCGGTTTCGCGGGGGCGTTCTGGTTCGCGGGGTGGTTGTTTACGCTGGGTTTTGCCAACCTGGTCTGGTGGAAGGCTATCCTCGGCATCGTGGTATGGCCGTTCTACCTCGGCGATGCCGTATTAGCGCTATAAGATAAAAATGGCTGACCGGGGGGTGAGTAAGCAAGCCTCACCCCCTTGCCCCCTCTCCAAACGGTTCAATGATGCAAATTCATGATTCATTTATCTGGAGAGGGGGATTATTTTCCTTTAGAGGGGCTCACACGCCCCTCTATGACACCCCTTTAGGGGTATCGGCGTTTCCCCCTGTCATTACGTTCCTGCCAAATCCCCTCTCCCTTGATGGAATCAATAAATAATGTACAATACAAATCCCTCTTTGACTCTCCCTTCTAAGGGAGAGGATGATTAACCAAACCTTTGAGTTATTGGTTTGGCTGATCTTCCCCCCTTCGAAGGGGAAAAAGGGGGATGTTGTACAAAATACTCCTCTCCCTCGCTTGTTCTCCGTAGCCTTGGCGTAGGAGGGATGGAAAAGGGAGATTAAGGGAGATTTACTCCATAAAAAAATAGCCCCGATTCATCATCGGGGCTATTCTATTTTTCGCTGGTGGGTTACGTTTCACTTCACCCACCCTACGGTTTTGACTTTTGAACTTTGAGTTTTGAGCTTTTAATCTACATCCCGTAGTCCATGCCGCCCATGCCACCCATACCGCCCGCGCCGCCGGCTGCCGGGGCTTCCTTCTTTTCCGGAATATCGGACACCAGGGATTCGGTAATGAGGACCATCACCGCGATACTGGCGGCGTTCTCCAGACCGGTCCGGACGACCTTGGTCGGGTCGATGATGCCCTTGGACACCATATCCACATACTCGTCATTCTCGGCATCATAGCCGATGCCCTTCTTGGACTTCTTGACGTTCTCGATAACCACGGAACCGTCTTTGCCGGCATTGGTAGCAATCCAGCGGAGAGGCTCGGAAACGGCCTTGCGGACCACGTCTACGCCGGTAGCTTCATCGCCTTCAACCTGGAGCTTGTCCAGGGCGGGCAGGGCGTTCAAAATACCCACGCCGCCGCCGGGCAGGATGCCTTCCTCGACCGCAGCTCTGGTAGCGGAAAGAGCGTCTTCTACTCTGTGCTTCTTTTCCTTGAGCTCGGTTTCGGTGGAGGCGCCGACCTTGATGACCGCCACGCCGCCGACCAGTTTGGCCTGGCGTTCCTGCAGCTTCTCGCGGTCAAAATCGGAAGTGGTCTCTTCAATCTGGGCTTTAATCTGCTTGATTCTGCCTTTGATTTCTTCCTCGGAGCCTTTGCCCTCGACGATGGTGGTGTTGTCTTTATCGGAGGTCACGCGGCGGGCGCGGCCGAGGTCTTCCACGGTCACGGAATCGAGTTTGCGGCCGACTTCCTCGGAAATGACCTTGCCGCCGGTCAGGATGGCGAGGTCTTCCAGCATCGCCTTGCGGCGGTCGCCGAAGCCGGGGGCCTTGACGGCCAGCACGTTGATGGTGCCGCGCAGTTTGTTGACCACCAAAGTGGCCAGCGCTTCGCCGTCAACATCTTCCGCGACGATGAGCAGGTTCTTGGAGACCTGGAGGATTTTCTCCAGGGCGGGTAGAATATCCGCCACGGCGGATATTTTCTTATCGGTAATCAGGATGTAGGGGTCTTCGATGACCGCTTCCATGCGCTCGGCGTTGGTGACGAAGTAAGCGCTGACGTAACCGCGGTCGAACTGCATGCCCTCTACATAATCTACTTCATATTTGGTGCCCTTGGACTCTTCGACGGTAATGACGCCGTCCTTGCCCACTTTTTCCATAACCTCGGCGAGCAGTTCGCCGATTTCCTTGTCCTTGGCGGTAATGGTGCCTACCTGGGCAATCTGCGCCTTGTCTTTGATTTCCGTCGAGGATTTCTTCAGCTGATCGACGATGGCGCTGACCGCTTTCTGGATGCCCCGCTTCAGGCTCTGGGACTCGGCCCCGGCGGCGATATTCTTGAAGCCGCCGTTAATCATGGCATGAGCCAAAAGAGTCGAGGTGGTGGTGCCGTCGCCGCAAGCGTCATTGGTCTTGCTGGCGGCTTCTTTGACCAGCTGCGCGCCCATGTTCTCGAAGGGGTCAGGCAGCTCAATGTCCTTGGCGATGGTTACGCCGTCATCGATTACCGAAGGCGCGCCCCATTTTTTGTCCAGCGCCACGGCGTGGCCCTTGGGCCCCAGGGTAACTTTTACGGCGTCGGCCAGGGTATCGACACCCTTTTTGAGGGCACGTCTAGCTTCTTCACCGAAAATAATTTGTTTTGCCATAGTATTTCTTCCTTGCCTCCCTTGTTATTTGGACGACTTCTTCGCCAGAATATCGCTCTCGCGGAGAATCATCAGTTCAACATCATCGACTTTGATTTCCGTGCCCCCGTATTTGGCGTAGATGACCCTATCGCCAACTTTGAGGTCCATGGGTATCCGTTTGCCGGTCTCATCGTATTTGCCGGGACCTACAGCGATTACTTCACCCTCCTGGGGTTTTTCCTTGGCTGTATCCGGCAGGTAAATCCCAGACTTTGTTCTTTCTTCCTTTTCCATGGGTTTCACCAGGATACGGTCACCGAGCGGCTGTAACTTAGATGCCATACCTTCCTCCTTTCATGATTATCAGCGAATGTATTTCGACATTATTTAGCACTCTCTTGCCGAGAGTGCTAACAAACATATAATACTGCAGATGGTCAATCTGCGCAACTTATAATACAGGTGTTTATAGCCTTCTACGGACATTTATCTTATTTTTCCTCTTTTTTTCTATTGTTTTCTCCAGTATCTATGCATAATTAATTCTCATTTTCGCTTTTGCCAGTGATGATTGCTCTACTTTTTGTTTGTAACAACTCCCTGCTTCTGGTAATTTTTGATGTTTTAAACAATTAAAATTTAAATATCATACGGCACAACCAGACCGGGTATTATTTTCTGACCCCCATTTTTGCCTAGTACTAAAAGACACCCTGAATTATTGACGGTATTAAACAGCGATGTGTTAAAATTAACCAGTGAAAAGGAAATCTAAAGAGAATAAAAGACAATGGGACGGCCAGAGCGTCCAGGCTTTGCGCCGGCATCTGGGGATGACCCAAAGCCAATTTTCTGATACGCTGGGAACCCGCCAGCAGACCGTCAGCGAATGGGAAACCGGTATGTACCGGCCCCGCGGCGCCTCCGCCAAACTTTTATCGATCATCGCCGAACAGGCTAAATTCAAATACAACGCTTCCCCTCCAAAAAAGAAGCCTTGACAACTTTACACGCTAACGTGTAAAATCAATCGTGGGTTTAACTATCCCGGAAAGACGAGTACTGGAAATCTGGCAGGACACGGTACGGCATCGGGATGACCTGGTGGCGGAAGCGGACGAACCGGTAAAAATTGTCTATCCCGGCCGGCCTAATGATGACCGCGGTGCCGACCTGCGGGATGCTGTTATTTCAACCGGGCGCGGACTGTGCAAAGGCGATATCGAAATCCATGCCAATTCCAGCGGCTGGCGGGCGCACCGTCACCACGAAGACCCCGCTTATAACCGGGTGGTTTTGCACGTGGTCTACCGGCACGATACCGGTGAAAAAACCATCCTGCAGAACGGCCTGGATATCCCTGTCCTGGCCCTGGACAAGTATGCTGAAGAGCAAGCTAATCATCGAGTAACATCAGCCTTTTCTCCCATAGCATCGCCATGCTGCCGAGCCGGACCGGAATTAATCAGTCGCTTTCTGGACGCGGCCGGGGACGCCAGGTTCAACTCCCGGGTAACCCATTATCTCCAGGAAATCACGGCGGCGGGGCCGGGACAGGCTTTATACGCCGGCATCATGACCGCGCTGGGCTACTCCAAAAACAAAGCGCCGATGGCGGAACTTGCCCGCGCGGTACCGCTGCGAGAACTGGAAAGCTTTACCGCCAGGGCAGAACCGGATAGTAATTGCCTGGCACGGCTGCAGGCAAGATTGCTGGGCGTGGCCGGCCTGCTGCCTTCACAGCGTAATATCAAACGCCCGCCGGAAAATCCGCCCGGCGAATACGAAATAATACTGGAAGAGTTATGGGAAAAACACGGCAGTCCGGCGCGGATGCACTTTACAGACTGGCATTTTTTCAAGGTCAGGCCGGGCAATTTCCCCACCCGCCGCATCGCCGCCATGAGCTATTTGCTGGTCCGGCATGGACAAAAAGGTTTGCCGGAGGGGTTTAAAGCCTTTCTGGAAGCAGCGGCGCCGGATAACGGACGTTGCCTGGAAGAATCTTTGCTGGTAAGCGCTGACGGGTATTGGAATCGGTACATGGATTTTGGTTTGCGCCTTAAGCGGCGCTTGCCGGCGCTGGTGGGGCGGGACCGGGCGGCGGAGATAATCGTTAACGTACTGCTGCCGTTCTTTGCCGCTTATGCCCGCGTTACCGCACAGCCGGAACCGGCAGCCAAAGCCTTAAATATTTTTCAGCTCTATCGTATGCCTTCAGGAAACTCACTGGAAAAACATATGGCGCAACAGATGGGGATACCGCCGGCTGCGGCGGCTACCGCGCGGCGGCGGCAGGGGTTGATTCATATCTATAAAACGCTTTGCACGCAGGGCAAATGCGGGGAATGCCCGTTACACGGTTAAAAAAGCAACAAGTAGCAGGGCAACTCAATAATCAAACCTGATGTTTGCCTCTTTAAAGCAAGCATGGGTTGCCCGGACTAATCTTTTATTTTCGATTTGTGTTTTTGACTTTTGAGATTTGATTTATCATTGTTAGGTTAATCGCACATATTTAGATGCATTATTTATCCCAGGTATTCCGTTATCTCTTTTAAACTCCTGATTACCGGGCAGTCCAGCTTGTTTTTGTAATAGCCGACGCGGTCGAGGAGGATGCCCTTCATGCCGGCGGCCCGGCTGCCGATGACATCCACCTGATACTGGTCACCGACATAGATGGATTCCGCCGGTTCTACCCTGCCTTTTTGCATGGCATAGCGGAAGATTTCCGGCTGCGGCTTGGCTACTCCGGCGTCCTGCGAGGTAACTACGATATCCAGTTTGGTAGAGATTCCCAGCTTCTGCATCGATTCATTCATATTCTGCTCGATGTTGGAGATAAGGCCGGTTACCAGGCCCCGCTCTTTAAGGTCGGTCAGCGCCGGCAGCGCGTCAGCATACAGCACGATATCCATTTTCGCTTGCTGCATCATGCCCAGCAGCGTCATGACCACCTTTTCTTCCGCTTTAATGCCCGCTTCCTTGAGGACGACGCGCTGGTATTCCGTATAGAGCGCCGCCACCTCTTCCCGGGAACGCTGACTTAATGGCTTTTTGGCCATCTGCTGATAAATCCATTCGTTGGCGGCCAGTATCGGGAAGTCCAAGGCCGCCGCCGTCGTTTTGAATCCCAGCTTGACCAGGGCTTCCGCCTCCAGTTCCGCCTGGGTGGGCCGGTAATGCACCAGGGTCTGGTAAAGGTCAAAAAAAACCGCTTTTATCATGGCATCTACTCCGTTTCCTGCATTCAGTACCATTGTAATAAATGAGGCGGCGGGTGTAAAGAAAATACGCTGCTGGTCATTGCGAGCCCATCCTTCCGCTACCTTTACCCACGGAAGGAGGCGAAGCAATTTTACAGTCAATCGGCGGGATTGCTTCGCCGCTTCACCCTCGCAATGACATGACGGTATGATTGACTTCACCGGGGGTCACTGCTAACATTAAGTCATAGTAAAGAGCGGGGAAAAAGGTGAACATGGACATCAACCCGAGGATGGTGGTCTTTCCAGAGACGGCGGACGTGAACGCCCAGGACCACCTGGTCATCGGCGGGTGCGATACGATAGAACTGGCCAAGAAATACGGCACGCCTTTGTATGTTTATGACGAGGCCGACCTGCGTAACCGCTGCCGTGAATATAAGACCGGGTTCGGCGGGCGTTATCCTAACACGACCATCGCCTATTCCCCCAAAGCCTTCACCGCCAGGGCCATGCTCAAACTCGCGCAGGAAGAGGGGCTGGACCTGGATATCGTTTCCGGAGGTGAACTGGAAATCGCCAAAGCGGCAGGTTTCCCCATGGAAAGAATACATTTTCCCGGCAACAACAAGTCCGCCGAGGAACTGAAGGCGGCGGTCAAATACAATATCGGCCATATCGTTGTGGACAACCTGGTAGAACTGGATATGCTGATTAAGATTACGGGTAAGCACAAGGCGAGGATTCTACTGCGCCTGAATCCCGGCATCGACCCGCATACGCATAAATACAACACCACAGGTATTGTAGATTCCAAGTTCGGGCTGACGCGCACCACCTGGGACAAGGCATTAACTAAAGCCCTGGCGGCACCGAATCTGGACGTTGACGGGTTTCACTTCCATCTCGGCTCCCAGCTCTTCGAGGTTGAACCATATCTGGATGCGATGGACGCCGTCCTGTCTTACGCCGCAGAAATCAAACAAAAGCATAAGTTCGAGATGCGGATGCTAAGTATCGGCGGCGGCATCGGGGTGCAGTACACAGTGAACGAGGCGCCTCCACCCTTCACCACTTTTCCGGAAGCGATAACCACCCGTCTCACCGAGAAGTGTGCCGAACTTAATTATAAGCCGCCGCGTTTGATGATCGAACCCGGCCGGTCCATCGTCGCTAAAGCGGGCATAACCTTATACACCATCGGCGCCATCAAGGACATCCCGGGCATCCGGACCTATGCATCCGTCGACGGCGGCATGAGCGATAATATCCGCCAGCCGATGTACGGCTATGTACAGGAAGCGGTAATTGCCGATAGAGTATCGGCCGGGAACACGGATAAATACACAATTTCCGGCAAGCTCTGCGAGTCCGGCGATATCCTGATAAAAGAAATAATGTTGCCGGAGCTTAAAGCAGGCGATATTCTGGCGATGGCGGGAAGCGGCGCCTACGCGGTGCCGATGCAGAGCAACTATAACTCCATGCTCCGCCCGGCCATCGTCTTCGTCAAGGACGGCGGGGCCCGCCTGGTAAGACGTAGAGAAACAGTTGAAGATTTGATGGCAAGGGATTTAGATTAGAGAATAGCAATTTATTCATACCAATGAAAAATCAAAAATCAAATCTCAAAACCACATCTTAAAGATAAAAAATGTCGGGCATATCAATAATAAAGTAACTGTTTAGGAGGAATTACGGAAAACAACCAAATCACTTATGTTATCCCCTTAAAAATCACGGTAAGTCCGACAGATGGCGTTAAACAAGAAATAAAAATGCCTCTTAAAGCATATAAATGGGGTATCTAACAGTCAAGCTATAAACTGTTAGATAAAAAGGTGTGAGAGCTGGTAAAAACATAATGAAAGATCTTGGCAGAGAAATATTTTACGGCGTAAAGGAAATGGCGAGAGAAGATGGGATAAAGGAAAAATAACCCATTTATCTTTTAGCAAACGACAAATTATAACCTATCTTTTGAAGGCAAACATCAGATTTGATTTTTAAGCTGTGTTTTTAAGATTTGACTTTTAAGTTTTGAGATATCATCATGTGGCAGATAATCGGGCAAAAAAAAGCGGTTAACCTTTTGCAGCACGGACTGGCAAACGGCCGCCAGGCGCACGCCTTCTTGTTCGTCGGGCCGGAGCATATCGGCAAGATGACGCTGGCCAAAGATTTAGCCAAGGCGCTTAACTGCGGTGAGGCTGACCGGCCCTGCCAGAAGTGTGCTGCCTGCCGGAAAATAGATGACGGCCATCATACGGACGTCCAGATTATCGGGCTGACGCCGGGTGACGAAGAAGACGCGGAAGCCAAACGAATCAGCATCGACCAGGTAAAAGACCTGCAGCATTCGGCCAGCCTGCCGCCGTTCGAGGGGAAAAACCGGGTGTACATTATCGACGGCGCGGAACTGCTGTCCATCGAGGCGGCCAACCGCCTGCTGAAAACGCTGGAGGAACCGCCGGACAACGTGACCTTTATCTTGATGACGACCAATGAAAAACTGCTTTTACCGACCATCATTTCGCGCTGCCAGCGCCTCGAGCTGCAGCCGGTGCCGCTTGAGGAAGAGGCGGCGGCGCTGACGAAAGAACATAACATCGAACCGGAACGCGCCAGGCTGCTGGCCGCTTTATCCCGTGGCTGTCCCGGCTGGGCCATCACGGCGGCTGAAGATGACACCATTCTGGAAAAACGCCATGAAACCCTCGACCGCCTGATAAGTATTATCCGGGCGGATGCCGCGGAACGCTTTGCCTATGCGGCGCAACTGGCGGCGGGCTTTACCCAGAACCGCAAAGCGGTCTATGATGTTCTGGGGACATGGCAGGACTACTGGCGGGATATGATGCTGGCCAAACTGGACTGCCCGCAGCTGATTACCAATATCGATAGAAAAAGTGAGATAATAAAAGTAGCAGCAGGCTTCAGCCTGGGCGGGATAAAGGATTTTATTCAACGGGTGGAGGCCGCCGTGGAGCAACTCAAGCAGAACGTTAACCCGCGGCTGGCCCTGGAAGTGCTGATGCTGGATATACCTAAAGAGGAGGTGACAAGTCCCGATTATATCAGGATGTAAATATGGCTAATATTACGGGAATACGTTTTAAGCGGGCGGGCAAGGTCTATTACTTCGATGCCGGGGACATTCCCCTGCAGGCCGGCGATTACGCGGTGGTGAAGACGAGCCGCGGCATGGAGCTGGGGCATGTCGTTATCGAGCCGGGTAAGGTGACGGTGAACGATACCGGGGAATCTTTGAGCCCGGTACTGCGCAAAGCCGAACCGGAGGACATCGCCAAAGAAAAGGAACTGGATGCCAAGGCGGAGGAGGCGTTAATCGAGTGCGGCAAGATGATCGCCGAGCTTAATCTGCCGATGAAGCTGCTTTCCGCGGAATACGCCCTGGACAGCAGCCGTTTGACTTTTCTCTTTAGCGCCGAGGAGCGGGTGGACTTTAGGGAACTCGTACGCCGACTCTCCGGCAAGTTCAAGATAAGGGTGGAGCTGCGCCAGGTGGGCAGCCGTGACGAGGCCAAGCTTTTGGGGAGCTACGGCCGGTGCGGCCGGGAGCTGTGCTGCGCCGCTTTTTTAACGGAGTTCACGCCGGTCTCCATCAAAATGGCCAAGGAGCAGGACTTGCCGCTGAACCCGATGAAGATTTCCGGGGCGTGCGGCCGCCTGATGTGCTGCCTATCTTACGAGGGCGAGCAGTATAAAGCGATGAAGGCCAAGATGCCCAAGGTAGGCCAGCGCGTTACCACCAAGATGGGCGAGGCCACCGTCGTCGGGAACAACCCGCTCAAGGAAATGGTGATGGTGGAGCTGGACTCCGAGGCGCGGGTGGAGTTCCCGCTGAAGGAAGTTAGTTACTAAGGGGGAAGGGAAAGTTTACAGTAAGCCCCTCCCCTTTTCCCCAACTTATAGCTTACGGCTAATAGCTAACTATTGGCACAAATACTTCCGCCGCTCGCCGCGCCTGCTCAAAAGCAGGGCGTCCAAGAGGGATTGACATCCCGCTTAAAATAACAATCCTCCCTCCCAAACAAATAATAACAGGCATAAAGGTACTTGAGTTTGAGAGGGGCAGGGGTGAGTAAAGACTTCACAAGGACCTATTGATAAAGGTACTTCTGCCACTCGTCGCGCTTGGAGAGGAACTGGTAGGGGATATTGAAGAGGGGACTGCCGCTGGGCGGCGCGGGTATCCGCATTAGCTTCATGTGCGCTTCCTGGGGAGTCCTCCCCGCTTTCTTGCGATTGCAATCCACGCAGGCGCTCACGACGTTTTCCCAGCAGTGCGGGCCGTTGCGGTAGCGCGGTATCACGTGGTCGAGCGTAAGGTGCTTGCTCTGGGCGCCGCAGTACTGGCAGGTGTACTTGTCCCGGTTGAAAATCTCGTAGCGGGTCATCTTGCGCGTGCGGCGCGGCCGGCGGACGAGCTGGGCCAGCCGGATGACGGAGGGGATTTCTATGGCGCTATTGAGCGTGTGGATATAGCCGAGGCCGTTTTCAATCATTTCCGCCTTGCCCTGGAAGATAAGGACGACAGCGCGGCGGGCGCGGCATACGGTAAGGGGCTCGTAGCTTTGGTTCAAGACCAGTACCGGATGGTTCAACATTTGGGTTACCCGCTTTTGAGTGTATCCAGCCTCATTTTAGCGCAAAGAGTGAAGCTGTGCAAGCTAACAACGCATACTGAAGTTTTTTGACAAGAAACTAAACGAGCGTAATTAGCTACGGGGATTAGTTATAGTGTTATGGTAAGTGGATGGAAAAACCCTCTGAATTTCCCCATTCGACTCCGCTCAGGGCAGGCTCTTTACGAAAGGGATAACGATTTTTTCTTATATCAGAAATATTACATAACGCCGTAAATAGAGATTGCCACGCCTTGTCGGCTTCGCTGCCAATGGCTCGCAATGACAATAGGAATGGATTCCCGATCAGGTCGGGAATGACGAACTATCAAGGAGTATATTTGACCCCTCTGGTGGGGGGTTTCTTAAAATCCTTCTCCGTCTCCCTTTGCTATAATTCTCCCTCTTATCCCTCCTTGCGAAGGAGGGATGACGACCAGATTAAACCAATGGTTCAAGGGTTAAACCAATCATCCTCTCCCCTTCGTAAGGGGAGAGTTAGAGAGGGAATAAAGATTTTATCTTTTAGTTGCGGTTTTGAGCTTTGAGCTACCCCCTACTCACTATACGTCGCGCCCTGGTGGGGAGTTTCAAAAGCGGAGACACTTGTTAACTCAATAGGCTCTTTACCCAACTTCCCCTTAAGTTCCTTATATATCGTGGCGGCGAGGTTCTCGGCGGAGGGGTTTATCTTCGTAAATGGTTCCACGTCATTCAGGCAGACGTGGTCGTATTTATCGATAATGCCTTGCAGGTGGGCCTTGAGGTCGGTAAAGTCATACGCCAGCCCGATGTCATTTAACTTCTCTGAACTAACCTTTACTACAATAGTGTAGCGGTGGCCGTGCAGCGCCTCGCACTTGCCTTGATAGTCCCGCAGGTAATGGGCGGCGTCAAAGTGTTTTTCCACTGATATTTCGTACATGGTATCTCTCCTTTGTCATTGCGAGATCACGACTTGTCGGGACGAAGCAATCTCACTGTTAGTCGGCGGGATTGCCGCGTCGCTTTGCTCCTCGCAATGACAGAACCGGTCACTACTCCTCGAACTTCATCACGCCCTGTTTTTCCTTGATCGCCTTGCTCAACTCCTTTACCGGTTTCTTCAGCACCGGGTGGATAACGTCCGGGGCGATTTCCGCCAGCGGCACCAGGACGAACGAGCGTTTGGCCATCTCCGGGTGCGGGATGATGAGGTCTTTCGCTTCCATTACCTGGTCGCCGTAAAGCAGGATATCGATATCGATAACGCGCGGCTCGCCGGTGCGGGAATAACGCCCCATTTTCTGCTCGATGCCCTTCACTAAAGCGAGGAGGCCCTCCGGCTTAAGGTGGGTAAACGCCTCGCAGGCGAGGTTCAGAAAGCGGGGCTGGGAAACGGGGCCGATGGGCTCGGTATCGTAAATCGAGGAGACTTTGCCCAGCCGCATGCGTTCCGAAAGCAGTTTTAAAGCGCGGTCGAGGTTTTCCTGGCGGTTGCCCAGGTTGGAACCGAGCGAAAAATAGACCGTTACCTGTTCATTCACTGATAGCCCCCCTTCTGATAATAGCATCGCTCATCTTACAGACCAAAGCCGTCTGTTTAACGTCATGGACGCGCACCATATCCGCCCCGTTGGCAATACCGATAGCCGTCACTGCCAGATTGCCCTCCAGCCGCTGGTCCGCGGGTAAATCGAGAATCAGCCCTATCATGGATTTGCGGGAAGTGCCCAGCAAAATGGGCTTGCCCAGTACCTTGAGCTCATCGAGGCGGTTGACCAGTTCCAGGTTCTGCTCTAAAGTCTTGCCGAACCCGCAGCCGGGGTCGACGATGATATTCTCCGGCGGGACGCCCGCCGCTAAAGCCGTCTCGATGCCCTCTTTCAGGTAGGCTATCACCTTGGCGACGATGCCCACTTTGGCAGGGTCTTCCCGCTGGTTGGCCATGAGGATGACCGGGGCTTTGGCCTCTGCCGCCAGTTTGGCTATAGCGGGGTCTTTCTTCAGCCCCCAGATATCGTTAAGGACCGTGGCGCCAGCCTCTAAAGCCTTTTCCGCCACGCGCGCTTTATAGGTATCGATACTGACGGGGATTTTGATTTCCTGCGCCAGCCGTTTGATGACCGGGACGACCAGCTTGATTTCTTCTTCAATATCTTCGATGGAGAGGGGTTTGGTGCCGGGGCGGGTCGATTCCCCGCCCACGTCGATAACGTCCGCCCCCTCCGCCACCATGCGATGAGCCTGCTCCACCGCCTTACCGACATCCGGCCCGATACCGTCACCGGAAAAAGAATCCGGCGAGAGGTTAACGATACCCATGACATAGGTCTTCTCGCCCCAGCGGAACTCGCCGGAGCTAAAGCGGGTGGACAGTAGATTAGTTTTCATTTCACTTATTTTAGCACCATCAAGTAAAAATCCCAATAACCAAGATACAATAACCAAATGTTTAGAATTTGTATCCCGGCGTTTGTGATAAAGGGCACATTATTCTGCTGTACACCGTGCTATATTAATAGCAAATGGCAATAAAGCACATCATCAGCCCGGATACACAAAGGCAGAACCGGCTGCCGCCCGGCCAGCGCCTCACTGATAAATGGCCGGTGCTGCATTACGGCGGCGTACCCAAAATCAGGCCGGAGGAATGGACGTTCCGGATACACGGCCTCGTGGAGGAGGAACGCACCCTTACCTATAAAGATTTCACCGCCCTGCCGATGGTGGAGGTATTCTCCGATATCCACTGCGTCACCACGTGGTCGCGCTATAACAACCTGTGGGAAGGGGTCGGCACAAGCACAATCAAGGACCTGGCGACTTTAAAGGACAACGCCAAATATGTAATGGTGGAGGGGGCGGGGGGCTTTACCACCAACCTGCCGCTGGATGAATTTTTCCAGGAGGATGTATTGTTCGCGCTAAAGCATGACGGCGCGCCCATCACGGCGGAGCACGGCGGCCCGGTGCGCCTGGTAGTGCCGCGGCTCTACTTCTGGAAGAGCGCCAAGTGGGTGACGGGCCTGCGCTTTATGGCGAAAGACGAGCCGGGGTTCTGGGAGGAGGGGGGCTACCACATGCACGGCGACCCGTGGCAAGAAGAGCGGTACGGGGGGAGGTAGAGAGGGGAACTATACATTTACTCGTAAAATATGGTATAATAGATGTGTTCAAGGTTAAAGAATTAAGTAAATAATAGAGTTGTAACCATATCAAACAAGGGGCGCCGGCAACGGCGTCTTTTTCTTTTGGAGAAAATAAAAAACTATGAAAAAGTTCGCGGAAGAAGTCGTCAAGTATTTCTGGATTCCCCTCATCATGGCGCTGGTCTCCTATATTTTCTTCCAGCTCAAAGATGTCGTCCTGGGCATCATCGTGCTGGTGGGCTTGAGCGCCGTGTATACGCTCGTCAGGCTATATTTCATCCACAAAAAATGGTGGCTGCTCATCATCCTGATGGTCGTTGTGGGCGCGTCCGTGGGCGCGTATTACTTAAGAGCGCCGATGGTCAGCCTGACCATCAACGGGGAAAAGATAACTTCCGCGCAAGTCAGCATCAACGGGGGTTCCGTGCAGGTCAACCCCACCCCCTTTAACGGTCTGTTTTCCCGGGGCACCGTAGTGACGCTGACCGCCAACCCCGGCTCCGGCGAGGACTGGGAAAGCTGGGTAGGCACGGAAAACGATAGCACTAACCCTACCACCGTGAAAATGGACAACGCCAAACAGATACGGGTGAACTTCGCCTCGCGGTATTCATTAATCATTAATAACGAGATTGTAATAGGCTCATTTTTAAGCTTTACGGAAGGCGATATCTCGGTGAACCCGGCGCCAGGCGGCGACGGCAAATATACCAGTGGCACGGAGGTAACGCTATCCGTCCGCCCCAATACCGGCTACGACTGGACGAGCTGGTCCGGCACCAGCAACGATAACACTAACCCCACGACGGTGGTGATGAGCGGGGGCAACAAGAACGTTACGGTCAACTTCGAGGGCAGGTTTATGCTGACCATCGGGGACCAGCTGATAATCGGCCCCTCGGTAACGCTGCCCAACGGCTCGGTAACCGTCGACCCCGCGCCCGGTAATGACGATAAATACGCCTACGGCACCAAAATTACGCTAACCGCCAACGCGGATACCGGCTACGGCTGGAAAAGCTGGTCCGGCACGGGCAACGATAGCTCCAACCCGGCGACCATCACCATCAACAGCGATAAACATATCGCGGTATACTTCGAAGAACGCTATATGGTAATGCTCAACAACCGGGCGGTGAACAGCGAGACTACCGGTTTCGCCGGGGGAACCGTTACCGCAGACCCGGCCCCGGGGACAGACGCCCGGTTTACCAAAGATTCCATCGCCACGCTGACCGCCGTACCGGCTGACGGCTACCGCTTCGGGGAATGGGGCGGGGACGTCACCGCTAAAGTGGAGACGGTCAGCGTCCTGATGAACGGTAATAAAAACATTACCGTGAGTTTTGTAAAAACTTACGACCTAACCACTGCCGTCAGCAATACGGACGGGGGCACGATTACCCCGGCCAGCGGCACCTATGATGAAGGCACGGAGGTAACGCTTACGGCTCTTCCGGCCACAGGCTACCGCTTCGATTCATGGGGCGGAGACGCCTCCGGCAGCGATACGACGGTAAAAATCACTTTAGATGCGGATAAAACAGTCACGGCCAGTTTCATCAAGACCTATACGCTGACGGTAGCCGTCAATGATGCGGCCGGAGGCACGGTATCCGATGTCAGCGGCACTTACGATACGGGCAGCACCGTCACCATTACGGCCACACCGGCCGAGGGCTACGTTTTCAGTGGTTGGGAAGGCGATATTACCTCTACCGATGCCACGATAGAAGTGACGATGAACGCGGATAAAAACATCACCGCCAAATTTACGCCGCAATAGAAAACGGCATTAAAAAATAATCAATCATACTTCAGGCGCCGCAACAAGCGCCTGAAGCTGTTTTTAGGGGAACAAAATCCCTCTCCTGTCTCCCTTTATCAAAGGGAGAGGGTAAAGAGGAATGAAGAAGTAAGGGGAATATTGTATTCGGGAGACGCCAATACCCCAAATGGGGTGTCAGAGAGGGGCACGATTACCGACCTCTCCTCCTAACCCCCTCTCCGTACACGGAGAGGGGGAACTGAAAGGGGATGAGGTTTATTCCTTATTTGCCCCTTCTCACCCCGTATGTTATCATTTATTTGTTTTTAATCAGCCATGAGGTGAGAGCAAATTGAGCGATAAAAATGAAAAATTGTCCCGTCTCGAGGCCGAGATAAAGGCCGGGGGCGGGGAAAAGAGCATACAAAAGCAACATGAATCCGGCAAGCTGACGGCGCGGGAAAGGCTGGACATCTTCTACGATAAAGACACGTTCCAGGAAACGGACATGTTCGTGCAGCACCGCTCCAGCAACTTCGGGATGGACAAGGTATCCATACCGGCGGACGGCGTTATTACGGGGTGGGGCAAGGTTAACGGGCGGACCGTCTGCGCCTACGCCCAGGACTTTACAGCGCGGGGCGGCACGCTCGGGGAGATGCACGCTAAAAAAATATGCCGCATCATGGATATGGCGATGAAGATGAAAGTGCCGATGGTGGGCTTTATCGATAGCGGCGGCGCGCGCATCCAGGAAGGCATCAACGCTTTAGACGGCTACAGCAATATCTTCTTCCGCAACTCGGCGGCAAGCGGCGTAATCCCGCAGATTTCCTGCATCATGGGGCCGGCGGCGGGGGGCGCGGTCTATTCCCCGGCGATGACGGACTTCGTGTTCATGGTGAAAAAGACGAGCTACATGTTCATCACAGGGCCGGCGGTGGTCAAAAGCGTGACCAGCGAGGAGATAGACAACGAGGCGCTGGGCGGGGCATTAACCCACAGCACCAAGAGCGGCGTCACCCAGTTCGCCTGCGATAACGACCGGCAGGCCATCGAAGAAATCAAGCGGCTGTTAAGCTATCTGCCGGCCAGCAACGAGGACAAAGCGCCTTTCGCTATACCATCAGGAGAAATCGCGGACGCGTCAAAAATACTGAACAGCGTTCTGCCGGAAAGCTCCGCCAAGGGCTACAACATGAAGGACGTGATTAAAGCCATCGTGGACGGCGGGGAATTCATGGAACCATCCCGGCAGTACGCCATGAACCTCGTTACCGCCTTCGCGCGGCTGAACGGGCAGGTCATTGGCATCATCGCCAACCAGCCGAACTACCTGGCGGGCTGCCTCGATATCAACGCCTCCGATAAAGCGACGCGCTTTATCCGGTTCTGCGATGCCTTCAACATTCCCCTGCTGACCATCGCGGACGTGCCCGGGTTTTTACCGGGGAGCCACCAGGAGTGGGGCGGCATCATCCGGCACGGGGCCAAGCTGCTCTGGTGCTACGCGGAGGCGACAGTACCCAAGATTACGTTGATTACCCGCAAGGCCTACGGCGGCGCGTACATCGCCATGTGCAGCCAGGGGCTGGGGGCGGACTATACGATGGCCTGGCCACAGGCGGAAATAGCGGTGATGGGGGCGGAAGCGGCCTCGGACATCATTTTCAATAAAGAGATACAGTCGGCACCCGACCCGGCGGCGGCGCGGGAGCAAAAAATCAACGAATACCGCGAACTGCTTTATAATCCCTACGCGGCGGCCAAGATGGGCTACATTAACGCGGTAGTGCAGCCAAGTGAAACCAGAGCTAAAATCATCGCGGCTTTAGATGCTCTGCAGAACAAGAAGGAGTCCCGCCCGTACAAGAAGCACGGCAATATACCGATGTAGGGCAATATTAACTTAATAGTTGTTTAATAGTTCCAAAGTATAGTTAGCAGAAAAAGGAGAAAATTGAACATGCGCCGTATATTATTCTTTTTACTGCTAATAACAGGCATCCTGATGATTATTATAGGTTTTGCGGAAGCGCACGTGCACCCGGAAGAACTGGCGGTACACCATATCGCGGCTGCCTCTATTTTTTCAGTATTGTGCCTGTCACACATCCTACTAAACCGCAAGGCGGTAATGAAGTATATCAGAGGTAAATAAGGAATAGATGGGTAAGACGCTAGCGGAAAAAGACGGGAGCAAAAACCCCCTATTTCCCCCTTTTACAAGGGGTGACAATCCATCGGGTCATGATGAGAAAATCAGTGTAAAAGAGGCAAACATCGTTCCCCTTGTGAAAGGGGAAGCAGAAGAGGATTTACCAAATGGGTAAAACACTGGCAGAAAAAATTTTAAGTGAAAAATCCGGCACGGACGCCAAGGCCGGGGACATCGTCATCGCTAAAGTGGACCTGGCATTTGTGCAGGATACCACCGGGCCGCTGACGGTACGGCAGTTCCAGAGCAGCGGCATGGGCAAGCTGGCCAACGCATCAAGGACGGTGCTGTTCATCGACCACGCGGCGCCCTCCCCTAACGCCAACCTCTCCAACGACCACATCACGCTGCGGGACTTCTCCGCCCAGAGCGGATGCATCTTAAGCGAAGCCGGGGACGGCGTCTGCCACCAGATAGTACAGGAAATGTATTCCCGGCCGGGGGACGTGGTGGTTGGCGCGGACTCGCATACGGTAACGGCGGGCGGGTTGGGCGCCTTCGGGACGGGGATGGGTTCCAGCGACGTGGCAGTGGCGATGGGGCTGGGCAAGAACTGGTTCCGCGTGCCGGAGACATTCAAGATAGAAGTGAACGGGGAATTCCAGAAAGGCGTCAGCGCCAAAGACCTTATCCTCCACCTCATCGGGACGATAGGGGCGGACGGCGCGACGTATAAAAGCCTGGAATTTACCGGCACTGCCATTAAGAAAATGAGCATGAGCGGCCGCTTTACCATCGCCAACATGGCGGTGGAGGCCGGGGCAAAAGTAGGGCTATTTGCTTCAGACGAGACGACCAAGAAATTCCTGGAAGCGCAGGGGCGGGGCAAAGACTATAAAGCCATCGCCGCCGACCCCGACGCCGTTTATGAAAAAGTCATTCAGATAGACGCGAATAAACTGGAGCCGACGGTATCCAAGCCGCACACGGTGGACAATACCGCCACGGCCAAAGCGCTTAAAGGGACAAAGATACAGCAGGTGGTCATCGGGACCTGCACGAACGGGCGGCTGGAAGACCTAGCCACCGCCACAAGCATCTTAAAGGGCAAGAGACCCGCTAAAGGCGTGCGGCTGATAATCGCACCGGCCTCAAGAAAAGTGCTCGTGGAAGCCATTGAGAAGGGCTACATCAAGTCGTTGATAGAAGCGGGGGCCATTATTTTACCGCCGGGCTGCGGGCCGTGCCTGGGTTTACACCAGGGGGCGCTGGGGGACGGCGAAAGCTGCCTTTCCACCGCCAACAGGAACTTCGAGGGGAGGATGGGCAACCCCAAGAGCTTTATCTACCTCGCATCACCGGCGACGGCGGCGGCCTCCGCCTTAAAAGGTGAAATTACCGACCCCAGGGAGGTGATATAAATGCTGATAGGAAGAGCGCATAAATTCGGGGACAGCATTTCCACCGACCACATCATACCGGGGCGCTACGCCCACCTGCGCAGCAACCTGCCGGAACTCGCCAAGCATGTGCTGGAAGACGCCGACGTGAACTTTGTGAAGAAGGTCAAGCCGGGGGACTTCGTGGTGGGGGGCAATAATTTCGGGCTGGGGTCGAGCCGGGAACACGCGCCGCTGGTAATAAAACTCGCGGGCGTGACCGCCATCCTCGCCAAGAGCGTGGCGCGCATCTTCTACCGCAATGCCATCAACC
This sequence comes from Dehalococcoidales bacterium, assembly GCA_034429595.1. Classification (GTDB taxonomy): domain Bacteria; phylum Chloroflexota; class Dehalococcoidia; order Dehalococcoidales; family RBG-16-60-22; genus RBG-13-51-18. The sequence goes on along the minus strand of DAOUGB010000118.1, from coordinate 10,769 downwards.
TGGGCCTGCCCGTATTAATTTGCGATACGGATAAAATCAATGACGGCGACGAATTGGAGATAGACCTTACCGCCGGGACGGTGAAAGACAAGACCAACGGCGCCGTACTGACTACCGGCAAGATACCGGAGGTCATGCTCAAGATTCTTAATGAGGGCGGCATCATCGACTACATCAAGAAGTACGGAGATATCAAGGTGTGAGGGGAGAACTTAAAAATTAAAGCTGACCTTTTTCCCTCCTATCCCTCTCTCCGTTGACAGAGAGCGGGACGAATGAGTGTGCTGCAATCCCGATCAGGTCGGGAATGACAAATTCTAGTAGGAGTTTTTACATTGCCATATAACATTACATTAATCCCCGGGGACGGGGTGGGACCGCAGATAGCCGAGGCCACCCGGCGCGTGCTGGAAGCCACCGGCGTGAAGTTTAACTGGGAGATGGGCTACGCGGGGGCGGAAATCATGGAGAAAGAGGGCACTCCCCTGCCGGATGCCGTACTCGCTTCCATCAAAAAGAATAAAGTGGCCATCAAGGGGCCGGTAACCACGCCCATTGGGACGGGGTTCCGCAGCGTTAACGTGGCCCTGCGTAAAGCTTTAGACCTGTATGCCTGCGTCCGACCCTGCAAATCTTATCCCGGCGCGCCCACGCCTTTTAAAAACGTGGATATCGTCATCGTGCGGGAAAACACGGAAGACCTGTACGCGGGCGTGGAATTTGAAAAAGGCACCAAAGAAGCGTCGTCTTTAATTGATTTCATCAACAAGCAAAAAGGCAACGTCATCAGGCCGGATTCCGGCATCAGCATTAAGATGATTACGGACTTCGGCACGCGGCGCATCGTGAAATACGCTTTTGAGTACGCCCGTAAATATCGCCGTAAAAAAGTTACGGCCACCACCAAGGCCAACATCATGAAATTCTCGGACGGGCTGTTCCTTGCCGTGGCGCGGGAGGTGGCGAAAGGCTACCCGGATATAGAGTTTAACGAGGCGTTGATAGACAACCTCTGCATGCAGCTGGTGAGACGGCCGCAGGAATTCGATGTCATCGTGGCGCCCAACCTGTACGGGGACATCATTTCCGACCTCTGCGCCGGGCTGGTGGGCGGCCTGGGGCTGGCGCCGGGGGCGAACATCGGAGAAGGTATCTCACTCTTCGAGCCGACGCACGGCAGCGCGCCCAAGTACACCGGGCAGAACAAGGTCAACCCCATGGCGATGATGCTTTCCGGCGTGCTGATGCTAAGGCACATCGGGGAGGAAAAAGCGGCGGAGAGACTGGAAAACGCCATTGCCGCCGTCATTAAAGAGGGCAAGAGCGTCACCTACGATATGAAAGACCGCCGTGACGACCCGACCGCCGTGGGGACATCCCAAGTGGCGGACGCGGTCATCAAGAAGCTGAAATAAAGAAACGGCTTACAAAACAGGAGCAAAATCCCCCTTAATCCCCCTTTGTTAAAGGGGGATTAAAACATTGAAGAACTCTGGCGCATGTGTTAAAATGCCCTACGTATTTAAAGGAGCGCCATTATGGATAAAAAGGAAATCCTGGCCTTTATCTCGGCGAACAACATCGGTTACCTGGCCACGGTGGAGGGCAAAGCGGCCCGCGTACGCGGTATGGATACCTTCCGCGCCGATGAAAACGGCCTGATATTTTATACGGATAAGTCCAAAAACGTCTGCAAGCAAATGCTCAAGAACCCGGATATAGAAGTCTGCTATTTTGCCAAGGGGATACAGGTGAGAGTGCGGGGCAAAGCGGAGCCGGTGGAAGACCCGGCGCTGAAAGAAGAGATCGTGAAAAGCCGTCCGTTCCTAGGAGGTTATTCCGAAGACAACTATAAAGATATGGCGGTGTTCCGCCTGAAGGGCCAGGGCACCACCTGGACCATGCGGGACGGGGACGCCCCGGCGAGTTTTATCAACTTGTAAAGATTGAGGAGGATTACCGTGGACAAGAAAGAAATTCTGGCATTCATCACCAAGAACCCCATCGCTTACATGGCCACCGTGGAAGGCAAGACGCCGCACGTCCGCGCCATGGGGACGTACAAAGCGGATGAAAAAGAAGGCATCGTATTTTCCATGCAAGCCGTCAAGGACGTTTATAAGCAGATAGCCAAGAACCCGGAAGTGGAACTCTGCTATTTCGCCAACGGTGTGCAGGTGAGAGTCGCCGGCAAGTTCGATATCTGGAAAAACATGACCGAGGCGCAAAAGGCGGAAATGCTGAAAGCCCGCCCCTTCCTGCAGCCGCAGGTGGACGAGCACGGCTGGGACTTCGTGAAGGTCATGACCTTAAAGAACGCCAAGGCCACCGTGCTGGATATGAGCCAGCCGATGGTGCCCGGCGCGCCCAAAGAGTGGGTAAACCTGTAGTATTTAGTTTACAGTCTACAGTCTACAGTCTACAGTCTACAGTTCCCCCTCTTCCCCAACTGTTAACTGTCTACTATTTACTCAATAAATGGAGTGAAATGAACCCTAAAGCACAAAATCCGGATTGCCTTTTCTGCAAAATCATCGCCGGGGAAATACCTTCAAAAATGGCCTATAAAGACAAAGAAGTGGCCGTCTTTGCGGACGTTAATCCGGCGGCGCCGGTACACCTGCTGGTCGTCCCGGTCAAGCATATCGCCTCGCTGGCAACAATGACGGACACGGATGCGCCGCTGGTCGGTAAAATGGTGGCCGCAGCCAACAAAGTTGCCAGGGAACAGGGGCTGGCGGAGCGAGGCTACCGCCTCGTTATCAACAGCGGGCCGGACGCGGGACAGGTGGTGCAGCACCTGCACATACACCTGCTGGGCGGACGGGAATTCAAGTGGGACCAGTAGGACTTAGGTATAAAGGAGTAAAATCAAAAATCAAAGCTTAATTCTCCCTTATTCCCTCCTTACAAAGGAGGGAGATAGATTAGGTTAGGTTAGAAGCTGGATACAACGGTTTGCACCATCATTCTCTCCCTTTAGTAAAGGGAGAGTGAGAGATGGATTTAAGATTTTACCTTTGATTTTTGATTTGGTTATTGTCTCTTGGTTATCAGTGATTTTTCTTATATTCCAGGTAGTAAAACAGCCCGGCAACGCTTTTGCCGTCCTGTATCCGGCCGGACGTAATCGCTTCCGGAATTTGCGCCACCGGAATCTTCACTACCTCGATGCCGGCCGTGTCCTCGGCGTGGAGCCGGGAGGGTGTCAAATCCGTCGCCAGGTAAAGGTGGCAGTATTCACTGGAGTAGCCGGGCGCCAGGTAAAAACCGCAGAGGCGCACCACTTTAGACGGTTTAAAGCCGATCTCTTCCTGCATTTCCCGTACCACCGCCTGCTCCGAGTCCTCGCCTTTATCGATGCCGCCCGCCGGTATCTCTAAAAGATTTTTCCACAGCGGGGCGCGGAACTGGTTGACCAGCAGGACATTCTCCCCGGCGTCAACAGCGACCACGGCTATGCAGTCGCCGCGCTCGACAACCTCGCGGGTAGTACGTCGCCCATCAGCATTAATCACGGCGTCAACGCGTACTTTTAAAAGTTGCCCTTCAAAGACATATTTGCGCACCAGCAGTTTTTCAGCTTTGGCTTCGCCCTTTTTATCCGGCATAGCACACCTCACGCTTTATAGACCAGCGCGCTTTCATCGCAGTTGGGGAACTTGGGACAGCGGAAACAGTCCGTCCAGACCTTGCGCGGCAGTTCCATCTTATCGATATCCTTAAACCCCTGCTCCCTGAAGAATTCCGGACGGTAGGTGAAACAAAAAACGGTTTTTATGCCGAGCTGCTTCGCTTCCTTGAGACAGGCTTTGACCAGTTCACCACCCAGCCCCTTTTTCTGCAGGTTTTCGGCCACCGCCACCGACCTTATTTCCGCCAGGTCTTCCCAGGCAATCGCCAGGGCGGCGCACGCCACCACTTTATCCCCTTCGCGGATAACAAAAAAGTCGCGGATGCCTTCGTACAAATCGCTTAACGGCCGCGCCAGCATCATGCCCTTATCGGCAAAGCCGTTAATCAGTTTATGTATCTGCGGGACATCCGCTATTTTAGCTTTTTCTACCTGACTCACCTTGTTTTCCTTTCAATTTATCTTCGAGCGAACCAAAGAACGAATCTTCCGGGCGGATACGCCGGAACCGGGCGATATAGGGGCTCCGCCGGATGGTTAGCGTATCGCCATCGGCCAGTGCCAGGTTGATATGACCATCAATGCTTAAGGTGGCCTGATGGTAGGTATTAATGCGCAGGACAATCCGCGCTTTTGCCGGGACAACCAGCGGATACGTTGGGCTCAAATGCGGCGCCACCGGAATTAAAAGCATATCCGGCGATTGCGGGTACATAATGGGGCCGCGGGCGGCCAAAGCATACCCGGTGCTGCCGGTAGCCGTAGCGGCAATCACGGCATCGACTTTATAGGTGGGCAGCGCCTGGCCATCGATGCTGATATCTATTTTGACCAGCCTGGCAATGCCTCCGCGCGCCATGACGATGTCATTCAGGGCATGGAAAACCTGCTTTGCTTTGCCTTTGGAAGCAATCTCCGCCTGGAGCATGGCGCGCTCGTCGAGCCACCCTTTGCCGGAGAGTAAAGCCGGGAGCTTTTTCAGAGCCTCGCCATTATCCAGTTCCGTCATGAACCCGAGCTTGCCCTGGTTGATGCCGGTGATGGGCGTCATACCCGGTATCACGGCCTGCACCGCGCGCAAGATGGTACCGTCTCCCCCTACCGTAAGCATAAGACCCGTACCCTGCATCTTCAGGCGGGCTTTTTCTTTTTCCCACGCGGAACCTACCCAGACGGAGACACCCTGCTTTTTGAGAAAACTTTCCAGTTCTCTGGCTTTAAGGCGTGTGGTCTCAACCTTGGGATGATAGAGGATGCCGATTTTTTCAACAGCCATTTTTATGCCCCTGCCTGATTCTCCCATCAGGAGGAAACAAGAAAAGTGTAGCAATTATGCGTTCAGGGTGTCAAGAAGAGTATACGGTCTACAGTTATTAGTCTACCGTAATTCCACTCCCTCTCCCCAACTGTCTGCTGTTTACTGTCTACTCATCGAGCCAGTTTATGCTCCATTTCATGATATGCTATAATTGAGTCCAGGACATTAAAATATGGCAGGAACAAGACGTAAAGCCAGGATTTTAGCCCTGCAGGCATTATACGAGATAGATTCCGTGAGCCGTGAGGCGGAGACGGTGATCGAACGCACGCTGGCCGGGAAAGACCTGACGGAAGAGAACCGCGGCTTCGTGCGTGAGCTGATAAGCGGGGCAACGCAAAACAAAGAGGAAATCGATAAGCATATCCAGACCTTCGCGCCCGCCTGGCCAATCGACCAGCTAGCCACCATCGACCGCAATATTTTGCGACTTGCAATCTTTGAAATATTATATAATAATAAAGTGCCAGTGAAGGTAGCCGTGAACGAAGCGGTCGAACTGGCCAAAACGTTCGGGAGCGATAGTTCAGCCAAATTTATCAATGGCGTTTTAGGAGCGGTAAGCGCTAAAGCAAACCGCTAGAAAACTCTCTAAAGGGGGAAAAACGTGTCAAGTACTTATGATAAGATAAAAGCTATGGTTGTAGAGCAGTTAGGCGTCGATGAAAAAGATGTTGTGCCTACCGCCAGCTTTGTTGAAGATTTAGGTGCCGATTCTCTGGACCTAGTAGAACTAATCATGTCACTGGAAGAGGCTTTCAGCACCGCGGAAAAGAAAATAGAAATTCCCGATGAAGCCGCCGAGAAAATAGTGACCATCCAGGATGCCATCGATTATCTGAAGGAGCAGGGCGTAGAAATCTAGAACCAGCCCCTTATACTTTATCGTCATTGCGATGAGTCCCGATTGTATCGGGACGGCGCGGCAATATCTATCATTGCAGGGAATATACTTGAGCTAACAGCGCCTGGGACTTGGTTTACCGGCTGTCTGAAGCGTTTAAATACCTTTTGCCCAGGCCACCGCGTTGGTAAAAATCTGGAGCCCGTACAGGTCGGCTCTTTCTTTTTCCCGCGTCCAGCGGGGGTGCTGCGTCCAGCGGATAAAGTCCTCCGGGTGGGGCATCATCCCGAAGATACGCCCTGAATCATCGCAGATACCGGCGATATCATTAACCGAGCCGTTGGGATTATGAGGATAACCCGCCTCCGTATGCCACTTCTCATCCGTATACTGTAAAGCAACGTTGAGTTTTTTCACCATTTCCGGCGTGGCGGCCAGCTTGCCCTCCCCGTGCGCTATTGGCACATAAATGCCTTTAATCCCTTTGGTAAAAACGCAGGGGCTCTTTGGGTTAGCTTTAAGGTAGACCCAGCGGCACTCGAATTTGCCGGAATCGTTATTGGTCAGCGTCACCGGCTGGCCGCTTTGACCCGGGATACCGGGGAGAATACCCGTTTTCACCAGCACCTGGAAACCGTTGCAGATACCCAGCACCAGCTTGCCGTCCGCCACAAACTTTTTAATGTTCTCCCCCAGCTTGAGCCGGATTTCATTGGCCATGATGCGCCCGGCAGAGATATCATCGCCGTAGGTAAAGCCGCCGGGAATAACGAGGATATGGAAGTCCGCCAGATGCTTCTCTTTACGGACAAGCTCGCCGACCAGGGCGGAATCCACAAATCCCGCGCCAGCCATTTCAAAAGCGATTTGCGTATCGCCGTCACGGTTGGTACCGGGGGCGCGCAGCATTAAAACTTTTACTTTACTCATTCTAATAATCCTTTGGCTCTAAATTCCCGCTCTTCCAACTCATCTCTCAATTCTTGCTGCTCAATCTCCAAATTTCCTTCATCGGAACTCCGCCACCTTAACAGCTTCATCACCTTACCGGCACAAGCACTACAAATTTCGCCCGGATTAATTTCATTCCCGTTTTTATCAAGCAAGCAGAGCCTGTCTTTTTCGAGAGATTTACTAATCCACACTTTAAATATTCCGGCATCGCCGGAAATAAACGGCACCCGTGAACCTTTTAAACAGGAAATTGAAGGCTTATCAAAATGCCATATCTGGTCATAACCTTTGCGCTTCACCATTCTCAAGTCAGGCCAACGGACAATATGTTCGTACCTGATGTAGTCAGGACTAACCATTGCCTTCCACGCACGCCTGAGGCTGGTTTTATCCCCTGTCATTTTATCTCACTCCAACCAATATGGAGAGACTTTTACCATCTTAAAGGCTGCTGCCAGGCTTCTTTCAGGTCGGCGATGTCCGCGGCGAGGATGATACCTTTACGTCCGGTCACTTCCAGCTTTTTATCCTTCATCACCCGCCCTATTTCCGCAAAATCCGTGCCGGACATGGCGCTTTCGAACGCTTGCTTATCAGCGGGGGCCACTTCAACGAGGAAGCGGGAGTTGGACTCGGAGAAGAGAACGTAATCATCGCGGTCGATTGGCTCTCCCAGCGGTACATTCTTGAGATTTAACGCTATGCCCAGCCCGCCGGCGAAAGCCATTTCCGCCGCCGCCACCCCGATGCCACCTTCGGAAAGGTCGTGGCAAGACTTTACCAGGCCCTTCTGCATCGCCGAGGAGAGGGCATTCATGAGTGTCCTACCGGTTTCCGGGCGGACCTGCGGCGCTTGATTGCCGGCATAGCCGTTGACGGCGTAATAATGCGAGCCACCCAGTTCTTTATAGGTAGCGCCGACGATGTATATCAGGTTGCCCGCCTGCTTGCAGTCCATGGTAATGGCTTGCTTAATATCGTCCATGACCGCCATAGCGGAGACGAGCAGGGTGTGCGGGATGCAGATGCTGCCTTTTTCCGTATCGTATTCGTTAAAGAGGCTGTCCTTACCGGAGACAAAGGGCGCGCCGTAGACTTTAGCGATGTCATAGCAAGCCTGCGCCGCGCGCACCAGCGCGCCGAGCCGGTCCGGCTTTTCCGGGTTGCCCCAGCAGAAGTTGTCCAGCAGCGCCGCCCGGTCCAGGCTGCCGCCGACCGCGATAATCTGCCTTAGCGCTTCATCGATGGCGGAGGCCGCCATCCAGTAGGGGTCAATATCCCCGTATTTGGGGTTAATGCCGTTGGAGACAATCAGGCCTTTATCTGAATCAGCCAATGGCCGGATAACGGCGGCATCGCCGGGGCCGTCATCGGTCACGCCGACCAGCGGCTTGAGCACGCTGGTGCCCTGCACCTCGTGGTCGTACTGGCGGATGACCCACTCTTTGCTGCAGACGTTCCAGGAACCTAATATCTTTTTCAAATCTTCCGTTAAATCCGGGGGCATTTCGAAGTCCGGCTCCGGGTTTTTGGGGGCCTCCCAGACGGCCACGCGTTCGAGCTGCGGCAGGCCGTTGTGCAGGAAAGCCATATCCAGGTCACAGACCAGATTGCCGTCATAATAAAGCTCCAGCCGCTTGTTATTCGTAAATTCGCCGATGACCGTGGCGATAGCGTCTTCTTTTTCACATATCGCCAGGAAACGGTCGATATTTTCCGGCGGCACCGCCAGTATCATGCGCTCCTGGGATTCGGATACCCAGATTTCCATGTAGGAAAGTCCGGCGTATTTCAGCGGCACTTTTTCCAGGTTGACGCGCACGCCGGTGTCCTCGCCCATTTCACCCACCGCCGAGGAAAGGCCACCGCCCCCCACATCCGTAATGCGGACGTAGAGTCCTTGGTCGCGCGCTTGTAATATCGCATCCAGCGCTTTCTTTTCCACGATAGCGTTGCCGATTTGCACCGAGCTGGAGGAAAGCGTTTCCGACTGCTTATCGAGCTCGCCGGAGGCAAAGGTGACGCCGTGGATGCCGTCGCGGCCCGTCTTGCCGCCCACCAGCACCACGAGGTCGCCGGGTTTCTGCTGGCCTTTCTGGCTCATATTGGCGGGCATGATGCCCACCGTGCCGCAATAGACCAGCGGGTTACCCACGTAGCGCTCGTCGAAGAAGATGGAACCGTTGGAGGTGGGGATGCCCATGCGATTGCCGTAATCGGCCACACCGGCGCGGACGCCTTTAAAGATGCGGCGCGGGTGCAGAACGCCCTTGGGGAGGTCTTCATGCTTCATATCCGGCGGGCCGAAGCAGAAGACATCCGTGTTTAAAATAGGCTTGGCGCCGAGACCCGTGCCCAGCGGGTCCCGGATAACGCCGCCGATGCCCGTGGCCGCGCCGCCGTAAGGCTCGACGGCGGAGGGGTGGTTGTGCGTTTCCACCTTAAAGCAGACGGCGTACCGCCCGTCGAAGTCGATAACGCCGGCGTTGTCTTTAAAGACGGAAAGGCACCAGGGCTTGTTAAGCTCGCGGGTGGCCTTCATAACCGTGCTTTTCATCAGGTTATCGATGGTCTTCCGGCCGAGCTTGATTTTAGATTTAAAAGTTTTGTGGCAGCAGTGCTCCGACCACGTTTGCGCCAGTGTTTCCAGTTCGACATCTGTAGGCTGGCGGCCCAGTTCCTTGAAGTAGTCCTGGATGATGCGCATTTCCTGTACCGTGAGCCAGAACCGGTTCTTGCTTAAGTCCAGGAGGGCTTTATCGTTCATGGCGGCGATATCTATCTTGTCCAGCTTGAACTTATAGGTAGCCGACCGCAGCGCCACCGCTTCTTTATGGGCGACGATATGCTGGACGACGCTGTTAACCAGCAGCTTGTCAGCGATCGATTTTACAGTATCATCGGGAACATTGCCCCAGAGGAGGTATTTCTTGGCGGTCCTGACCGCGGTAATCCCGTTGATGCCGAGGTCGCGGATGCCCTTTTTCACGCTTTCTTCCACCGGGTCCATGACGCCGGGATTATAGGCCACCTCCACCAGGCGGGCGCCTTCAGGTGCGGGCGTTTCCACGGTGGCGTACTCCTCGACAATGGGGTCGGCCAAAAGCTCGCGGCAGACGGACTGCAGTTCTTTATCCGTGAGTTTGCCTTCCAGCAGGTAAACGGTAACGTAGCGGACGCGTTCGACCGTCCTGATACCGAGGTCGAGAATATCTTTCTGGAGTCCTTCAGAACGGGGGTCGGCAAAACCTTCTTTTACCCAGACTTCAATACGATACACCGTTTACCTCCTCCCGGATATTTACCCGCCAGCTTAAATCTCAAAAGCCAAAATTTATTTTACCGTCATTGCGAGCTATTCCCGAAGGGAAGGCGCGGTAATCTCCAAGACCAGGCCAATGCTTGAGATTGCCACGTCGCTACGCTCCTCGCAGTGACGTACCCCCCAGCAAGCTGGGGGGCTTCTCCCCACTCTACCCCTTTTCAAACATCTTCAACTGGCTATCTTTATCTTCATGTTTCTGATATTTGATGTACTTCCTGATTACTTCATCTGTTACTTTGTCCCCTACACTCCTGACAAAATATCCCTCGTTCCATATCTTCCCACTCCACATCAGCTTCCTCATCTTCGGAAATCTCTTGAACACTTCCCTCGCTGATATACTCTTTAGTACCTGCACTATTTCAGATGGCGAGTACGATGGCGGTGCTTCTATAAATACGTGCACATGGTCTGCCATTACTTCCATCACATCTATCCTGAATTCATACTCCTCTGCTATCTGCAAAAATACCCCTTTTAAGTACCTGGTCACCTCCCCACCCAATATGTGCGCCCTGTATTTCGGTATCCATACTAAATGATACTTCAGTTCGTATACCGCATGTTTCGTCCTTCTTATCTCCACCCCATCTTTATACCACTATCCATAGTTAGTCGCAAAGCCTTCGCCTTTCGGCGAACCCGCTTTCCTCCCGCCAGCAAGCTGACGGGTATCCAGCGGGCTTTTAATGAC
>DAOUGB010000117.1:0-18780 GCA_034429595.1 Dehalococcoidales bacterium | reverse complement strand
ACGGGCATCAGCCCGGTGCCGAATAAAGCGCCCAGCATGACCACGTTGGCCGCCTGCAGGCTCCCCGCCTGTTTGGCCAGGCCGCTGGCATCCAGCGGAATAACGCGGTCGGTGACTTCTTTAAGTTTGTTGATAATCTGGTCCTGCGTGGGATAGCCGCTCTTGCCCAGGTAGACGGTGTACGGCAGGACGGTGGTGGTATTCAGGACGACCACGCCGTTTTTAGTCAGGTACTGGATATTCCTTAACGCTTCCGAGGGCTCTACGGCGATGATAACATCGCATTTGCCTTCCGGGGTCATCGGGGCGATAACGTCACCGCCGAGTCTCAAGTTGCTAAAGACGGAGCCGCCGCGCTGGGCCATACCGAGTACTTCCGACCCTTTTACCGCAACGTTGCCGCGGACAGCCGCCTGGCCGAGCAGTTCCGAAACCAGGACGACACCCTGGCCGCCGGTACCGCAGATGATGATGTTAATTTCATTCTTCGTAGCCATGTATTATTCTCCTGCCTTTATTGCCTCAAAGGGGCAGACCTGGGCGCAGACCCCGCAGCCCGGGCACCCGGAAGCATCAATCGCCGTTTTGCCGTTTTCATCGGATATCAGGGCGGGGCAAGCGAGCAGGTTGACGCAGATATGGCAATCACAGGTAAGACAGCGTTGCGCTTCCGCCACGGCCCGCTCTTTGGTCAGCCCGGTCTCCACTTCTTTGAAGTTACCCTTACGCTGGTCGACAGGGAGCACCGGCATAACCGACCGCGTCTCTTCAGCGATACCCCAGGTATCCACGATGAGCTTGCTTTCAAAGATTTCTTCACCTTCACGGCCTTTATCCATCGGCTCGCCCTTGAAGTACTTATCGATAGATTTGGCGGCTTTTCTGCCGGTGGCCATGGCCTGGATAACAGTAGCCGCGCCGGTAACCACATCACCACCGGCGAATACGCCTTTAATGTTAGTGGCGAGCGTCACGGGGTCGGCTTTAATAAGGCCTTTATCAATAGCAGCCGCCGTATCGCCGGCCATGAAGGAAAGCTCCGGCTCTTCGCCGACGGCTGCGATAATCATGCCGGTCTCGATAACGAATTCGGAACCGGCCACCGGCACCGGGCGGCGGCGTCCTGATGCATCAGGTTCGCCGAGCTGCATTTTAACGCACTCCAAGCCGGCCACCTTGCCATTCTTAACGACAACCTTATTGGGACCGGACAAAAGCGTTAGTTTCACACCTTCATGTTCCGCTTCCGCAATTTCATCGGCAATGGCAGGCATTTCCGCACGGGAACGGCGGTAAACGATGTTCACAGCCTTAAAGCCCAGCCGCACGCACGTCCGGGCGCAGTCAATAGCGACGTTGCCGCCACCGACCACCACAACTTTATCCTCCGGCTTAATTTTCTCACCGGTATTTACTTTATAGAGGAATTCCGTACCATCGATGACGCCGGCGGCTTTATCATTTTCAATGCCAAGGGTTCTGCCCTTATGCGCACCGGCGGCAATAAAGACGGCGTTATAGTTTTTCCTCAAGTCTTCCAGTTTAATATCTTTGCCGACTCTGGTGTTGAGTTTGATTTCCACCCCCAGCTTTTTGACGATATCAGTTTCCTTATCAAGGATATTGCGGGGCAGGCGGAACTCCGGTATACCTACCGCCATCATGCCGCCCAGTTTACCCAGGGCTTCAAAGATGGTTACTTTGTAGCCGAGTTTACGGAGGTCATAGGCAGCCATGATACCGGCCGGGCCGCCGCCCACCACGGCTACTTTCTCGTTCTTTTCCGCAGAGATAGAAAAATCGTCCGTGTATTTTCCGTATTCGGTCGCGGCTCTCTTGAGAGCGTTGATGGCTACAGCCTCCTCCACCTCGCTGCGCTTACATTTGGCCTCGCAGGGGCGGGTGCAGATGCGGCCGATAATGGAGGGGAAGGGCAAAGTCTGCTTGATTACCGCCAGCGCCTCATCAAATTTACCTTCTTTAATCAGGCGTACATAGCCACGGATATCGATATGCATGGGGCAGGTGGCCTGGCAGTAAGGCGGAGACCCGGCCAGACATTTTTCAGGGTCGACCACATGAGCGACAGTCTTTTCACCGGTCTTACGCTTTTCCCGCTGGTCGATAATATTGCAGAGACGGCGGGCGATAATCACGGAGGGCCCTTCAAATTTCAAAGCCCGTTCCAGCGTATCGATTAACTTCGGGAGGTCGAAGGCATCAACTATCTCAACAAATTGCACACCGCTGGCTTTAGCGATGTCCTCAATTTTAACATCGTGCGCTTTATCGCCGCTGGCGCCGGGGTGGGGCTGAAAGCCGGTCATGCCGGTGGTCGAGTTATCCAACACGACCATGACCATTTTCGCTCTGGTATAGACGGCGTTAATCATCGGCGGTATGCCGGAATGGAAAAAGGTGGAATCGCCTAAATGCGCCACCACCGGCGCATCCAGTACGTGGGCAAAGCCGTTAGCCAGCCCGAAAGCGCCGCCCATACAGACGGCGGCATCGTCCGAGCTTAGCGGTGGATTAGCCGCCAGCGCGTAACAGCCGATATCACCGGTTTTGACCGGCTCTTTACCGGTGGCCTGCTGGTAACGGCGGGCGGCGATATTAATAGCGTAGGCAGAAGCGCGGTGCGGGCAGCCGGCGCACATCGTCGGGGGGCGGAGGGGTAAAAGCGCCGCCGTTTCTTTGGTCAATTTGTCTATTTCCGCGAAATCTACCGGAGGCTTAATACCCGTAAGCTTGCTTAAAGCTTGGGCCACATGCTGCACGGAAAGCTCCCCGGCCAAGGACAACAAATCTTTACCGTGGATTTTTACATCAATATCATTATCCTGGGCAATGACCTTTACGGCGTCTTCAACAAACGGCTCCAGCTCTTCCACCACGAGCACTTCCGGCACAGCTTTCAATAATTGCTGCGTCAATTTTTCCGGTATGGGATACGGCGTGCCGATTTTCAGGATAGACACTTTTTCTTCCAACCCCATCCATTTAACAGCTTCCACAGCGTAACCGTAGGAAATGCCGCAGGCAATAACGCCCAGTTTGGCACCTTTTTTCAATGTTAACTGATTATAAGGGAGGGTATCGACGACTCCCTTGATTTTTTCCATCCGCTCAATCAACAGACGGCGATTGCCGCGATAATTGGCGGGGAGGCAGACGTATTTCTGGAAGTTTTTAACGAATTTGGCCTGCCTTTTTTTTGTCTCAATTCCCCCAAGAACAACATTACTGCGGGCATGGCCGATACGCGTTACCGACCGCAACATGAACATCTGGCCGAATTCCTCGGAAAGGCGGTAGGCATCCACCATCATGTCCTTGGCTTCCTGCGCCGAACACGGCTCCAGCACCGGAATATAAGCCTGCCGGGCTAGCAGACGGTTATCCTGTTCATTCTGGGAACTCCATTGACCAGGGTCGTCCGCAGTAATCATGACAAAGCCAGGAAGCCCCATATAACTGGCGGACATTAAAGGGTCATGGGCAACATTGGCGCCCACATGTTTCATGATTGTCAGCGACCTTAAACCGGTCATCGCCGCAGCCATGGCCGTTTCAAAAGCGACCTTTTCATTGACCGACCATTCGGCATACATGCCGGTGTCTTTGGCATTATTTACCAGTGTTTCAGAAATTTCACTGGAAGGCGTGCCGGGGTAAGCCGCGATCACCTGCACACCGGCCTCAAAGGCACCACGGGCAATAGCCTCGTTACCGAGCATAAACATCGTGGCGCCGGGGGCATCCGAACTAAACGTAAGTTCCGCTACCTTGTTCAAGATAATCCTCCTCATATGCAGATTCCGTCTTATATCCGGGGCAATCAATGAAATGCAGCTTCTTTGACAGCAGGCTAAAAGACGGAGAAAAACTAAAAATACCTATAACTATTTTACATGTTTGCTTATATAATTGGCAAACTTGCCGGCACAAGTATTTTCTGGCGTTGATAAAGCGGAAATTGAATACTGAAACCGGTTGTCCTATACTATTTCCAAACCGTATAAATGGGGCAGATGAAATTGAACTACAGAGAAATCCGCGATTTTAAGCCGGAATTGAAAGATAAGCTACCGGAAACGTACCGTTTATTAGCGGCAACCAAGATTAAAGTACATCCCAGAGTAAAGAAAATTACGCTGCACGGTTCCAGAGGCCCGGCGGGTAAATACCGTGACGATTCAGACATGGATTTATGTTTGGTTACAGATATAGATATTCAGCTATTACCAGAAGAACAATGCAACCTCCTCTTAAGGAAAGTCCTCCAAACAACGCTGGAGAGTTCAAAGTGCCCGGTGGAACTCGACCTGGCGGCGGTATTCGACCACGTGGGGTGCGGCCTGCGCTGCTTCACCGTCAGTGATTATGCAAAGCTAAACTGCCGCAGTGAACAGGCCGGCTGTATGGGGCTATTCAAGATACAAAAGGGGTTTAACGGCTTTATCCCACCCATAACGGAAGTAAGGGCAATGTACCCCTATCTGACAATATGGGAGAAATAGCAGCAGGCTTCCATGTAACTAAGAGGCAGCATTTATGCTGGAAGAAATGAATGATAAAAAAGCCGACATCGAGAAAATGGCGGAGCGGGCAATCATAAATGAAACCCTGCTGGCCGAACTGGTGGACGGGCTGAAAGTCAAAAATGAAACCTACCGCTACAATTGCTATAAAGTCCTGTATTCAATCAGCCAGAACCAGGGTGAAATCCTGTACCCATATTGGGATACTTTCGTGCAATCACTTAGCAGTGTAAATTCTTACCACAAGATGGCGGCCGTTCACCTTATAGCCAACCTGGTCCCGGTAGACAAAGAAAATAAGTTTGCGGATATTTTCAGCCATTATTACAACCTGCTGGATGATAATAGCATGGTTGTATCGTATTATGTGGCGGAGGTTTCCGGCCGCATCGCTAAAGCCAAGCCGGATTTGCAAAGAGCGATAACGCTGAAACTGCTGGGAATAGAGCAGACCAACCACAAGCCCGGCCGTAAAGAATTGATTAAGACCGCCGTGATTGAGGCTTTTAACGAATATTATGAGGAATCTCTGGATAAAGCCGAAATAACGGACTTTGTTAAAAAACAGATGACCAGCGAAAGCCCCAAGACAAGGAAAACAGCCAAGGCATTCCTGGACAAACGCGATAATGGTTAATCTCCATCCCGGCGTTTTATGACGCTTTATTCAAACATTATGACGTTGCGTATCACCTCTCCCTTATCCGCATCAGCTACCGCCTCATTAACCCTAGCAAAAGGATAGTGACCGGAAATAAGCTCGTCCAGCTTAAATTTACCCGCTTTATAAAGCTCAATCAGCTTGGCAATATCCATCCTCAAGCGCGCGGCGCCCATGGCGCTGCCGGTAAGTTTTCTGCCACCCATGAGGTCGGTGGGCGTGAAAGCGGAAAGCTGCTCGCCATGGCCGTGGCCGATGATAACGGTCATGCCGTTTCTTGCGGACATCAGGAAAGCCTGACGCAGGATATCGATACCGGCGACAACCTGAAAAACGTAGTCCGCCCCCCGGCCGTACGTGATGTCATACACCGCTTTGATGGGGTCTTTTTCCGTTCTGGAATTGACGGTATGGGTAGCGCCAAACTTTTTCGCCGTTTCCAGTTTGCTATCGCGGACATCCACGGCAATAACAGGATACGCGCCGGAAAGCACGGCGCCCTGTATCGCGTTGAGGCCGACACCCCCGGAACCGACCACCGCCACACTGCTGCCCGGGACCACCTGCGCGCGGTTCACCACCGCCCCCCAGCCGGAAATCACACCGCAGGCCAGCAGGCAAGCCCGGTCCACCGGCAGGTCATCCGGTATTTTAACGAGATTTACTTCCGGGATGACCGTATATTCCGCGAACCCCGCTACAGGGCCGGCGAACTGCCCGATACGCTTGCCGTCCTTACCGATAAAGCGTCCCTTGCCATAGAGAAAGAGTCGGTTGGTGGTGCACATATCGGAGTGACCGGTGCGGCAATAATAACACTGCCCGCAGCCCTCCGGGATAATGCTGGCAACAACACGGTCGCCGGGTTTGACGTAAGTAACACCCTCGCCTACCTCTTCAACGTAACCGGCAAGCTCATGGCCGGGTATCATGGGCAAGGGAGGATTGCCGTGTTCACCTTTAATCGAATGGATATCACTATGGCAGATGGCACAGGCCGCGGTACGGACTTTTACATCGCCTTTACCGAGGGGGTCAAGCATAACATCTTCAATCACCAGGGGTTTGCCGTATTCATACAAAACAGCCGCTTTCATTTTCACTCCTTAATCTTAATATAGCTAGATTAATCAGGTGACATTTACTATAAGGGTCTATTAACTATAGTAAAAAAATACCGAACACCGCAAGCGAATTTATTTGACATCCTCATTTTATTACGATAACATTTCGGCAAGATTTAAGAAGGAGGAGTGATTATGGCCGCCAAGAAATACGCCAAGTACTTCATCGAGTACGACCCCAAATGGTTCCCCGAAGAACGCCGACCGGTCATGGCACGCATGCAGGACAGCATCATGAAAGGGAGTCATTTTTACCTGATACACTGGATGATGCCGGATGCCGGTATCGGGCCGGGCTGGGATTTTAAATACGCCGGGCATCCGCCGCATATCCATAAGGACGCCGAATTGCTTTTCCACATCGGGACCGACCCGGCTAATCCGATGGACCTGGGCGCGGAAGTGATAATGTACATGGGGCCGGAACTCGAGGAATACCATATAACGCGTACCTCCTGCATATACATCCCACCGAACTTTATTCACGCCCCGTGGAAACCCGTAAAGACCACCCGACCCTGGATATTCATCGAGATTAACCAGGGGCCATCCCACACGGAAAAGTCTTACCGGCAGGTGCTGCCTAAAGAAGCCCGCGAAAAAATGAACTGGTCAATGTGGCCGGATGACAATTATGAGACTCCGGCATAATAAAAATCATCAGGCTTATACCAAAGAAACATTCGGAGGCTGATATGGCGTATAAGATAAATACCAGGAAATGTCTTAAATGCGGGCTATGCGTGACGCAGTGCCCGGAAAAAGCTATCGTAGTGGATGAAAAGGTGACGGAAGATGACGGCCTGACACTCTACACTACCCGCATCGATACCAAGAAATGTACCCTGTGCGGCGAGTGCTTCTCCCATGAGTGGTGGTGCCCCGCCAAGGCGATTATCAAGGGATAAATGGGTACTGCGCATATGACCAACCTTGAGCTGAAAGCCATCACCCCGAACTATATTGCTAATGTGCTGGGAATATACCGCCAGTGTGAAGACTTTCTGGCCCTGGGGCCGGTTTCCAAAGCTTCGATGGATATGGTAACTGCCGATATCGAAGAAGCAAACGCCGAAAGCGGGGTTTTCTGCGGTATTTTCCACGCTAAAAAAATGATAGGTGTGGTCAGCTACGTCCCCAGCCGTTTTGAATTCAGACCCGTTGATGCTTTTATTTTGCTGCTGATGATAACCCCGCCTTACCGGCAGAAAGGAATAGGCGGGGCAGTAATCGACCAGGTAGAAAAAGAGATATGCGCTAAAGGCCGTGTAAGATCGATTCTCTGCGGGGTGCAGGTAAACAACCCAGACGCCATACGGTTCTGGCAGAAAAAAGGATACAAAATAGTAAGCGGTCCCCAAAAAAGACCGGATAAAACAACGGTATACAATTTACGTAAAGATATCAATCGATGAGTCAGATGGAGGTTAGTAATGGCTAAAGAAATGAAATACAGCAAATATTTTCTCCATGAGCTGCCGGAGGAACAGCGCAAAAAGGGCTTCGGGCGGATGCCGTCAATGGTTGCTTTTACCGATGCCGATATCATCAAAGAAAGCAAGTATTTCTCCGTGATGTGGATGGGTGAGGAAGCCACAAAGATGGCGGGGCACGGGCCGCACGTTCATAAAGACCCGGAATTGCTGGTGGCGCTCGGCACCGACCCGGCTAATCCTCAAGACCTCGGGGCGGATATGGAAATGTGCATGGGGCCGGAAATGGAAAGCCACATCATTACCGTTTCCACCATGATCTGGGTGCCGGGTAATTTTATCCACGCGCCCTTCCGCATCCTTAAAGTCCGCCGTCCCTTCTTATTTATTCAGTGCCAGTACGCTCCAAAATTGACCGAGACATCCCTCAAGAAACTGGTAGCGGAAGAACTGCGGGATAAAATGGTCTTTATCGACGCAGACGGCAAACAGAAGGACTAGCGGTTATATCCGATAACAGTCAATCGATAAAAAATACGAGTATCCTTCCGGGCGGATTTCTGATGTCTGTTATTGACATTTGTGTTTTTTGTACGTATTTCTATTGATTTATTTCAAGCTATGTGATATCATACATGAATAAAAAATACATGATAAAGTAAAACATGAACCATTATACCTGATATCCGCCGGTTCCAGTTACCGGGCTTGCCGGCGGCAATAAAAGTCTATAAGGAGGGTAAAATGGATTTTAACACAGATACCACCACGATGATTCTGGTCGCGGTTGGGGTGGTGGTTCTTATAGGGATTCTGGTAGCAATCTGGTATTATTTAAGAGGTATTCATAAAGGTATCACCTCTTTAACTACGGATACCAAGGTTTTCAGCGATAGCGCCAAGAGTCTTAGCCTGGATATTAAGTCGCTTACCTTGAGCCTGGGCGCCCTCGGGCAGGACATTAGAAATCTGAACCAGAACAGCAGCTCCATGAGCGCGGAAATCAAAGGATTCAACCAGGATATCGCGATTCTTAGCCAGTGCATCGATAACCTTAGCGGCAGTGTTACCGGCTTAATCGAGAGTCAGAACAAAATGAGTACGGCGATGGACAAGCTGGATAAAAAACACGATGATAACGCCAAATCCATCGAACGTATTTCCAAGCATTTTACAGAATAGCTGATAGCCTACAAAGCATTTAAGAAAAGAGGGGGAGCAAAGTCATCCGGCTAGCTCCCCTTCTTTTTAATTATCCGGGAATAAAGGACGCTCACCGGCAAATACGTAAAAAACCGCAAACTATTCGTAATTAGATATTATACGGCTTGCCAACTAACAAAATTTCAGGGTATAATGGTAAGGTTTAGCTCATATTTTCGGTTGGGAGGAGGAACCCCATGGAACAGTTCAATTTCCCCAAGTGTCAGAAGTGCAATACCGGTGACCTCGTACCTTTATCGGATTTCGGCAGTCAGGGAGCATCCATACAATTTAAAGCGTGGGTTTGCACCAATCCTGATTGCGGTTTCAATCTTAAAATCAGAAACGGCGACGTTTATAGAGACGAGCCAATCATGAGCGGCTCTTTACACAACTCCCGCCCCAGATAAGCCTGAATCAATCAGCGTAACAATTTACGAGGGGTGGTAAACGTGCTTCCTCAAATAACCAGACTCAAGAGGGTAGCACTTGACCTTCTTTTCCCGCCTTACTGTATAGGTTGCGGCAGGGAAGGTAATTATATTTGCGACCGTTGCAATCAGGAAATGCCTTTTATCGCTCCCCCTATTTGCGCCATATGCGGACGCCCGCTATTACCGGATAACCAGTGTCCCGGCTGTATCGGGGAGCAAACGGATATCGACGGGATACGCGCCCCATTCCTGTTCCATGGCATCATACGGCGGGCCGTTCACGAGTTCAAATACAACAATTTGAGAGCTCTGGCACCGTCATTAGCCGCTTTTTTACACGAATTTCTAGCCGCCAACCCGCTGCCGGGCGATGTCCTGGTACCGGTACCGATTCATCGCAAGCGACTCCGCGAGCGGGGCTATAATCAATCTTCTCTAGTGGCGCATGAGCTTGGACGACGCTGCGGACTACCGGTAATCAATGATTGCTTAATCCGGCAGAGTTATATTTCTTCACAGGCAAAGTCCGCTAGCGCCATCGTCCGCCTGGAGAACGTTACGGGCGCTTTTACCTGCATCGACGGACGTTTAAAAGGGAAAAAGGTTATACTGATAGATGACGTATCCACATCCGGAGCTACGATGAATGCCTGCGCCGGAGCGATGAAGTCCGCCGGGGCGGCAACGGTGTGGGGACTAGCCTTAGCTTTGGAACTGTAGCTGATACTGATATAAGATTAATTATCAGGAGAATGGGAAGATGGAACTTCAAATTACAGGCACCAATATGGAAATAGCGCCCAGGGTACAACGCTATATCGAGGCTAAATTCAATAAACTCACCAAGCACCTCCCGGATATCATCGATATCAAAATAGAGGTTTCCGAAGAAGGCACGAAATCTCCCCAGCAGCGTTATCTGGTAAGGGCCGCCGTCAACAGCGGGGTCGGCAGGACCGTCTTTCACGGCGAGGAAAGAGCGGAAGACCTTTTAAAGGCTACGGATAAAGTTACCACTACTCTGACAAGGCAGTTGGAAAAACATAAAGGCAAATTGTATGACCGGGGCAGGGGCAACCCGCTGGCCCGGGGAAAATTCAAGCAGCCGGAGCCGGTGGAAAACGCAAGAAAAATCGTTAAAACCAAGCGTTTTATCATTGAAGCGATGTCTGCGGAAGAAGCCGCTGAGCAAATGGAAGGCCTGGGGCATAGTTTTTTCCTTTTCGTTAATGCCGATTCGCAAGAAGTAGAACTGCTCTACCGCCGTAATGACGGCAACTATGGCCTCATTCAACCCCAATTTAAAATGAAGTGATAATTGCAAAGATACATAATTGATATATAATAGATGCAGGGGTAAT
Organism: Dehalococcoidales bacterium; assembly: GCA_034429595.1. Taxonomy (GTDB): domain Bacteria; phylum Chloroflexota; class Dehalococcoidia; order Dehalococcoidales; family RBG-16-60-22; genus RBG-13-51-18. Next base: position 8,020 of record DAOUGB010000117.1, on the reverse strand, counting down.
TAACAGCATGGCAAAAAAGCATAAGAGCCTTTTCCTTTTTCTAGCGCTTGCCTGTTTTTTGGGTATAATCCTTATCTTTATCTTTGATGGTTATATGGGACTGTACGATTCCATTACGATGACCAGCGGCGAGATACCGACAAAAGTGGAGGCAAGCCAATGGCAAGAACAGGACAGATACGGGTTCATGCCTTCAATGAGTATCGGGTACGGGGAAAAGGGGACTTTCAGTTACGAGATACAAAACCGGCGATTTACTTCTTATAACACAGAAATTAACGTCTCATTATGGCGCAACCAGGAAAAAGCAGCCGATATACTAACAGAAACCATCAACATCAAATCTTTCAGCAGCAGCCAGTTCGACTGGACTTTCGATACTACGGTATATATTCCCGGGGGTTTAACGGCCAATGCCTCCGACCAATACACGATAATAATAAAGCACGGCAAAATCGAGCGTAAACTACTAGTATACGTATTTTCAAAGGCCGACCAATCCGGTATTAAGATAATTCCACCGCCGACACAATGAATGAAATACAGGAAGATATATGAAATTTGAATATGTAATGTTCGGATTCGGGGTCTTGTTCTGCATTGCCGGCGTGGCTTACCTGGCCGCGGAGTATGTGAGATACCTCTCGGAAATCGGCAAGATAGGTTCGCTGCTGCTAACAGTCGGACTCTTCGCGTTCCTGGGGAAATACTTCGAAAGGCTGGGGTGGTAATAAATGGCGATAGCAGTATTGGTCCTGGCTACCCTGGGTTTTATCGCCTGGCTTATCGTGCGGGCGATCAAGAACAAACCGTTCAAGCCACATTTCATCAGCTACGGGATTGCCGTGGTAGCCGGGGTGTTTACCTACGGATACTTTTTAAGTATGGACCTGCCGCAACTGGTAAAGGTTGTGATAAGTATCTTCCTGGGAATAATTCTCATCATCGTCGGGGCCGTGTACCAACGGCGTAAAGCAATCAACTAATAACAGGTCACGCATGGCCCAAGAGCTATTTTATACGATTTTTAAAACCCCCGCGGGCTGGATGGGACTACTCGGTTCGACGAACGGGCTGCGCCGCATTACCCTGCCGCAGTCATCCGAGGTAAAAGCAATTTCTCTACTGGGCGAATCTATTAAAGAAGCCAAGCCTTCCAGAACGATATTCAGCGATTTGACGGCGCGCCTGCAGTCTTACTTTGCCGGTAAAGAAGCGACCTTCCCGGATGAACTGGATTTTAGCGGGGCTACCGCTTTCCAGCGCAGCGTCTGGGAAGCGACCAGAAAAATTCCTTACGGCAAGACGCATACTTACACGTGGGTGGCGGCACAGGCCGGTAAACCGCAGGCGGTACGGGCGGTGGGGCAGGCTTTATCGCAGAATCCCTTCCCGATTATCGTGCCATGCCACCGGGTAACATGCACCGGCGGCGGGGTGGGCGGCTTTAGCGGGGGATTGACCACCAAGAAATACCTGCTGAAACTGGAAAAGAACCGGCATCAAGACCGACAGTTAACGCTGGATATCGCTTAAAAAGAGCCGTCTGGCTTGCCGGCCCGGTAGAGTTTTCTCCGGGCTTCCGCCGTGCCCCGGAGCATCTGGTGTAAAAAGTCTGTCTCGTATTCCTCAATCAGCCCCTCACCGGCAAAGCTGTAGTAACGGTTATCCCCGATGATAATATGGTCGAGCACCTTGATTTGCATAATCCGGCCGGCATAGACCAGTTCCCGGGTCAAGCTTTTATCACTGGCGCTCGGTTCGGTAGCGCCGGAGGGATGATTATGCACAAAGATGAGAGCAGCGGCGTTATTTTTGATGGCCCCCTCGATGACCTCACGGGGGGAAACGGCACTGCTGTTTACCGTTCCTGCCGAAAGGTCCACCGTATCGATAATCTGGTTCTGGCTGGTAAGGTAGAGGACTTTAAAGACCTCTTTTTTCAGACCGCGCATGGCGTAATAAAGATAATCAAAGACCTCTTGCGAAGATTTGTAAAAGGGCTTTTCCAGCATCCTGGCTTTGAGAAATTCGCGGGCTACTTCCTGCACCAGCTTGATGCCAAAAGCGCTATGGGCGCCGATACCGCTTATCTGCTGTAGTTCCTCCGGTGAGGCTTCCAGTACGCCGCGCAGTGTCTGAAACCTCTTGATGGCTTCCTTAGCCGCCTGCTTGCAATCGCGCCGGGGCGTGCCCAGGCTTAACAGCAGTTCAACAACCTCATAATCATGGAAGCCACTAATGCCGGACTTCAGGAACCTTTCCCGCAGGCGCTTCCTATGTCCTTCATGAATATCACTATCAGTCATACGTTCGCCAGTATTTTAACACTAAAGCGGATACGTTGCCAGTGAGGAAGGCTGTGATATAATATGCTTAATAGCGTTTCAAGATAAGGGAAAGGAGAACTATGCCTGATACAGTCTCCGGAAAGAACCAAATATTCAATAAACCCCTCCCCGAGATTCTGGACGATATACAAGAGGCCGCCGCCGATGCCCGCCAGGCCGCTGAAGAGGCAAGGACCGCCGGTGAACGAGCCGCCGACGAGGTAATGAAGCGGTTCCGAAAAGTTTTCCTGAAAATGGCCAAGGATATTACCGAGGCGCTGGACGAACCCAAAAAATAATATTAACTCTGTCCGCCGCTGCCTTTTCTACCCGGTAACTTGAGTTCCTGGAGCATCTGAATATAACGGATGATATCAGCGCGGGTGAGCATACCGGCGCATTGTCCTCCGTCTTTAATCAAGACCTGGTTGATATCATGCTTGCCGATAAGCTCCATGGCGATATATAAATTATCATCCGGCGTTACGGTATAAAGCGTTCCGCCGGTCATGATGTCTCTTACGGGCGTTACCGCCCATTTTTCCTGCGGGACTTTCTTGGCGTCCGTAATGGTGGCGATACCCGCAAGCTGCCCATTTTGACAAACCGGCGCCGCCCGCCCCTGCTGCCTTCTAAAAATATCCATCACCATATCCTGCACCGTTGTCTCCGGCGAGATAGTTGGGATATTCAGGTTCATCAGCTCCCGGACTTTTATACCGCTCAACCGTTCGCGCAGCGATAGTTCTTTGCGACTGGCTCCCGCGGAGCTGATGAGGAACCAGCCTATCAACCCGGCCCAGAGGCCGGAGAAAAGATTAACACTGATTATCAAATAAATGCCGTACCCTATAAGCAGCCAGCCGAAACCCTGCCCGATAAAACTGGCGACATTAGTAGCCTTGGTCAAGTTCCCGGTAGAACCCCAGATAATGGAGCGGAGCACGCGTCCGCCATCCATAGGAAAGCCAGGCAGTAGATTAAAGATGCCCAGAACAAGGTTAATCCAAGCCAGAAAACTTATGATTACAATTACCGGCTGGTCAGCGTTTGGCGTACCAGCCGCCAGAGTGATAACCCAGAAAATCAAGGCCAGCAGCAGACTCGCTGCCGGTCCGACGATGGCCATGGTGAACTCCACCATCGGCTTTTTAGGTTCTTCTTCCAGATTGCTCACGCCACCAAGGATGAAGAGCGTGATACTATGGACAGGGAGCCCTTTTGACTTGGCGACCAGCGAGTGCGCCATCTCATGAATAAGGACCGATATGAATAACATCAGCGACGTTATCGTGCCGGATATCCATTGGGCCGCCACACTCCAATCAGGATACATCGCCGCGAAGTTTTGCGATAGCGTCCAGGTGAAAAAGATGAAGATAAAAATCCAGGTATAATGGATTCCGATATCGATACCGGCAATACGTAAAAGCTTAAACGATGCCTTCATGGATGCTCCTTGTGAGAATTTTACGACTTAATATTAACATCAAGATTTATTTCTTAAAGTGACTTTTATCTCACGACAATTTTTCTATTTTAAGCCCTTCTTCCCCTACCAGCTCGATAAGGCGTTTTTTAAGCTCCGGGCTGTACCCGGTCTGGATATTAGGCATTCTGATAGGTATGGGAGCGCCACCGTTGATGACATTGAGCCGCACTTCATCCCGCCCCGGATATTCTCTAAGCACTGCCACTATTTTGTTCAGCTGGGCAATATCACCTTCTACATCTTTGGTCTGATGAAGATCCATAATCAGGCGGTGCTTGCCGGTAAACCCGACCGGCGTATTATTAGACGGTGCTTCCGGGGTTTTACTTACCGGCTTATCAACCGGCCTTGCGATAGTTTCAGTTCCTTCAACCGGCAGTTCGTAATAATCAGCGTTGTCACAAATGATACTGACTTCATCATCGCGCGCGCGCACCTTGCCCCAAATAATAAGCTCGTTGCCTTCTTTCCAGAGTTCCTCGGTTTGAGCATAAACCCGAGGCCAGGCAATGACCTCAACATGGCCGCTGACATCCTCAATGGTGACGATGGTAAATGATTCGCCTTTCTTGGTAAGCTGATAGCGCGCCGAGACAATCCGCCCGGCGGTAACAATAGCCTGTTTGTCTAACTCATTATTGATGCTGCCGCAGAAGACGGCGTTAGCCTCTTTGGAACTGAAAACCGGGTTGAAAGGTTTTTCCGAGAAGCTTACGCCCAGAAGTTCCTTCTCCCAATAAGCTTTTTGACGGTCGCTCGTATCTTCCGGCGTTATTTCAAGCTCGGGGAGCGGCACGGAGGCCGTTTCCCCGAACATATCGAACATGGTGGACTGCCCGGTTTCCTTGAGTTTCTGTTCCCGCTGGGCTAAAGATATAATGCGCTCCACGCCGTTCAGCAGCGCGCCACGCTCTCCCAGGGAATCCATGGCCCCTACTTTAATCAGGCTTTCCATCACCCTGCGGTTGACACCCTGCAAATTGCCGCGGCGGCAAAGGTCTTCCATAGATTTATACGGCCCGTGGGCGTCACGCTCTTTAATCGCCGGTTCGATAGCGCCGGGGCCAACATTCTTCACGGAGCCGAGGCCAAAGCGTATGGCCGGTTTGCCCGTCTCATCAGTCTCAATGGAGAATTCAAGCTGGCTGCGGTTGATATCCGGCGGCAAGACGTTTATATTAAGTCGTCTACATTCAGCAATAGCGCCGGCTGTCTTTTCCAGCTCGCCGGCGTGGATAGTCAAAAAGGCGGTAATATATTCCGCCGTGTAATTGGCCTTGAGATAAGCCGTCTGGTAAGCAATCAGGGCATAGCTTACGCTGTGCGCCTTATTAAAGGCATAGCCGGCGAACGGCTCAATGAGAGCGAAGACCTCATCGGCGATTTCATCGGTGTAGCCCAGCTTCTTGGCACCTTTGATGAAATTCTGCTTCTCCTTTTTCATCGTCTCGGCGATTTTCTTGCCCATCGCCTTGCGGAAGATATCCGCCTGGCCGAGGCTGTAACCGGCAAACTGCCGGACGATGAAGAGCACCTGGTCCTGGTAAACGATGACGCCATAGGTCTCTTTGAGAATATTCGCCAGCGCTTCATGGGGATAAGTAATGGGTTTAAGACCATGCTTGGAATCAATAAAGCGGGGAATATGTTCCATAGGGCCGGGGCGGTAAAGCGCCACCATAGCGGAGATATCGCTGAAAACAGTGGGTTTAAGTTCCTTGATATAACGGCGCATGCCGGAACCTTCAAGCTGGAAGACCCCGGCGGTCTCCCCGGCTGCTAAAAGCTCGAAGGTCTTTTTATCATCCATCGGCAGCTTATACAGGTCAATATCGATATTGTGCTCTTTTTTGATGATATCCCGCGCTTTACCGAGGATAGTAAGGTTAGCCAGGCCGAGAAAATCCATCTTCAGCAGCCCGATGCGGGCGATCTCATTCATGGCGAACTGGGTCATGACGGCTTCCTGGTTATCAGCCTTCACGGCGCGCTGGAGCGGAACGTATTTAGTCAACGGTTCCTTGGAGATAACGACACCCGCGGCATGGGTGCTGGCGTGGCGGGAAATACCTTCCACGCGGCGGGCTTGATTGACCAGGTTGCGCACGATTTCATCGGTCTGGTAGATTTCTTTAAGCTCCTGGTTTTCATCCATAGCCTTGCCGAGGGTCATGTTGGGGGCCGCCGGAACCAGCCGCGCCACGCGGTCAACATCACCATAGGTCATACCTAATGCCCGCCCGACATCACGGATAGCGGCACGCGCGCCTAAAGTACCGAAGGTGATAATCTGGGCGACGTGGTCCTGGCCATATTTCTGGGAAACATAGGCAATGACCTCTTCACGGCGGTCGTCCTGAAAGTCCATATCAATATCCGGCATCTCTTTACGCTCGATATTAAGAAAGCGCTCGAAGACCAGCCCGTGTTCTATGGGGTCGATAGAGGTGATGCCAAGACAGTGCAACACAATACTGGCGGCGGCGCTGCCGCGCACGCCGAAGAGGATATCGTGCTTTCTGACAAAGGAAATGATGTCCCAGACCACCAGGAAATAGTTGGCGAACTGGGTCTTATCGATGACATCAAGCTCATACTCCAGACGCTGCTTGATATCTGCAGATGGATTGGGATAATAAGTGGTCAAATTTTCGTGGCAAAGGTCTGACAAATATTGTTGAGGCGTTTTGCCCGGCGGTATCTCAATTTCCGGTAGGTGCAGCCGCCCAAACTCCATTTGCAGATTACACATCTCCGCAATACGCCGGGTGTTCTCGATAGCCTGCGGGATATCCTGATAAAGCTCCGCCATTTCTTCAGGAGACTTAAGATAAAAACAGTCAGCAGCCATTTTGAGACGCTTTTCATCCTTGACGGTGCTATTCGTCCCGATGCAAAGGAGCAAATCGTGGGCGGAGGCGTCTTCCTGTTTAATATAGTGCGTGTCATTGGTGGCGACGATGGGGATATCCAACTCGGAACCCATCTGGACGAGGTATTTATTGACGGCTTCCAGCTCCGGGATGGGGTGCCGCATGATTTCCAGATAATAGTCCTCGAAGGTTTTCTTATACCAGAGCGCCGCTTCCTTCGCCTCATTATAGCGGCCGTTCAGGATAAGCTGGCTCAATTCTCCGGAACCGCAGGCGCTCAAGGCGATGAGCCCCTCCTTGTATTGTTCCAGAATCTCTTTGTCCACCCGCGGCTTGTAGTAAAAGCCTTCCAGATGGGCTTTGGTAGTGAGCATCATCAGGTTCTGATAGCCGGTATGGTTCTTGGCCAGCAGCACGAGGTGATAGTTGTTTCTATCGCCGACGCCTTTGCTCAAACGGCTGCCCGGCGCGATGTAAATTTCACAGCCGATGATAGGCTTGATGCCCGCTTCCCTGGCGGCCTGGTAAAACTCGATAACGCCGTGCATGACACCGTGGTCGGTGATAGCCAGGCTGTCCATGCCGAGCTCTTTGGTCCGAGCGACCAGCTTGGGGATAGGACACATGCCGTCGAGCAGGCTGTATTCCGTGTGGACATGCAGATGGGTAAACATTTAACCCCCGGCGAAAATTCTAGCCCATTATAACACAGGAGCGGTTATGTCTTTAACAGCTATGATTCGTTTTGAAAAAAGATATTTAAAAAAATTTGGGTGTTTTGAAGCTAAAAACGATATTTGTTTTATGTAAAACAGCTTCGATTCGTTTGGTAAGTTTCAGCGACTTTTGCATGGTTCAGCTTGATTCGTTCAGGAAATATTTTGAGCCTATTTTTAAGATTTAATCTTAATTAGTTTTGTAAAATTTCCATTCGACCCCTCTTCCCCTTATCCCCTCCCCTAAAGAACCTCTCTCTCCATACACAGAGAGGGGCGATAGAGAGCGGATTATTAATTATAAGGGGAATAAGGGGGAAATGTATACGGGGTTTTGTCACGAATAAAATCCTCCTTCAAATCCCCTTCCGATTCCCTTTGGTCATACGGAATCTGCGACTTTACGAAAGGGGGAGGATGATTATACTACTACATAATCCATCTTAATTACCCTTTTTCAAAGGGAGAGAGGGGAAAAGGGGAATGACGGGGGTGGGGTTTACGGATTCTTCCCCCGATTTGCATCGGGGTCAGAATGACAGAGGCCTCGGGCTATACTTCCGCTAACGTATTCTGATTCAATACTTTTGTTTAGATACCATGCCATTG
>DAOUGB010000116.1:0-65816 GCA_034429595.1 Dehalococcoidales bacterium | reverse complement strand
GCGATAGGGTTTTTTAGAGAAACCGGGACGGTATTATCCGGCATCGGGATAGCGTCATTCGGGCCGCTGGACCTGAAGAAAGATTCTCCGGCATACGGCTGTATCACAACGACACCAAAACCGGGCTGGACAAATACCAACCTGGTCAAACCGTTTAAAGACACCTTTAACATACCGGTAACGCTGGACACCGACGTGAACGGGGCGGCGCTGGGCGAGGGAAAATGGGGCGCGGCGCAGGGGCTGGATACCTTTATATATCTAACAATCGGGACGGGGATAGGGGGCGGGGGGCTGCTTAACGGCAAGCCGGCCCACGGGCTGGTGCACCCGGAAATGGGCCATATGCTTATCCCCCACGACCGGGAAAAAGACCCGTTCCCCGGCGCATGCCCCTACCACGGGGACTGCTGGGAGGGGCTGGCCGGCGGCCCGGCGATAACAAAGAGGTGGGGCGTTCCTACGGAAGCACTGCCCCCTACCCATAAAGCCTGGCAACTGGAAGCGGAATACATCGCTTACGGGGTAACGAACATGATACTGGCTTTATCCCCACAGAAGGTTATCCTGGGCGGAGGCATTATGAAAGTACCGGGGTTACTGGAAAAGGTACAGGAAAAAGTTAAATTATTACTGCATAATTATGTCAATTCCACGGCGATAAATGACAAGATAGAAGATTACATCGTGGCACCGGAACTGGGGGACATGGCGGGGGCGCTGGGGGCGATAGCGCTGGCGGAAATGTAATTGTATTCCAAATTCAACATTCTCCTTCATTCTTTTTTGTTATTCTTTCCAGGGGCCTTGACAAACAAGCAACTTGTTACTAAAATATAATTAGCAGTCGGAGAGTTAGAGTGCTAATTCAAGATTGCTTTTATTTGTCCTTATCTCGTTAGCAGTCTGGCAAAGAGACTGCTAACTACACGGAGAAAACTGGAAAATTTATCTTCTTCGGGAGGTGAGGTATGAAGAAACTGTAGATAGTTAAAACAGTATAGGTTTTACTATTATCAATCCACTAAAAATTTAAAGGAGGATTTAAAAAAATATGGCAATTCAAAGATGGGAATCTTTCCGGGATTTAAGGCAGATGGAAGAAACGATGAACCGGCTGTGGCGGGGATTAGGCATCGGGCCGACATATCACGGTGGAGCCGAGGACTGGAACATCCTGCTCGATGTAGTGCAGCACAAGGATGACATCATCGTCAAGGCGTCAATACCCGGCGTCAAACCGGAGGACATCGACGTGGCCATCGAGGACAACGTGCTGACGCTGAAAGCGGAGCGGAAGCTGGAGTACGAAGAAAAAGACGCCAACTACTTAATCCAGGAACGCGCTACCGGCTCTTTCTTCCGGGCGCTGCACCTGCCGGACACGGTGGACACCAATAAAGTGCAGAGCCACTATGAAAACGGCGTGCTGACCATCACGATGCCCAAGGCCGAAGAGAAAAAGCGAAAGCAAATCCAAATCAAAGTAGGCGGCGACACCAAGGTCATCGAAGGCAAGAAATAAAACTTAATTACTGGGAAATCCGACATATTTTAGCCCGGTCTGAACGGCCGGGCTAATTTTTTATGATTTTTATTTAAACGGAGTACCCGCGTTATTACCGGAAAGCGGAAGGAAAACGGGATAATATTTCCACATATCTAAACTAAATTGATTGGTCAGTGTCATAAAGAGTACAATGTACCAACTTAAAAATATAGTTATTACACTATAGTCAGGGAGTACCGGTGACAACACAAGCACCGCAAAAATCCGCTCCGCTAGCCCTGGGCATGAGGATGTTCAGTTCCCTCAAGACCCCGGTCTACCGTCTTTATTTCTGCGCTACCATAGCCCATTACGCCGCCATGAGCATGTCCATCGTCACCAACCCCTACCTAATCTACTACCTCACTAATTCCAAGGCGCTGCTCGGCACAATGTCCCTGGTCAGCGCCGGACCAATGATTGCCGTCTCCATCCTCGGCGGTGCTTTCGCCGACCGGCTGCGGAAAAAGAGCATTTTAATCTGGGGGATGAGCAGTTTCGCCGTGGTGTCACTCGGCATCGGCTTTGCCCTATCGACCGGCACCCTCAACAGCGCCAACCCGGCCTCCTGGTGGATTCTAATTATCGCTTCATTTGTCCAGGGCTCCATCATGGGAATGATGATGCCTGCCATCCAGGCGATGATACCGGAAATCGTCAGCCGGGAGCAACTCATGAACGCCATCGCCATGAACACGCTGGGCATGACGACCCTCAATCTGCTGGCCCCGGTCATCGCCGGTTTTATCATCGGTGAAAACGCCAATTACAAGACCGTTTACTTCGTGATGGCCGGCTTTTACGCCGTATCTTTACTGTTCATATTGTTTATCCCCGCGCGGAGCAAGATAATCGCCACCGGCAATAATATTTTACTGGACATTCAAGAGGGCTTCCGCTACATACGCAAGAATCCTTTGATATTCCGCATCCTGCTATTCGCCCTTAGCGTGGTCGTATTGGCGATGCCTTTTCAGCAACTGATGCCCATCTACACCGATGATATATTGAAGGTCGGCCCGCCCGGCATGGGGCTGCTGATGAGCATTTCCGGAGCCGGGGCATTAATCGGCTCTCTCATACTGGCCGCCATACCCGGCAGAAAACGGGGCATCATGCTGCTGGCCAGCGGCATCCTGGCCGGCGGCGCGCTGACGGCTTTTTCTTTTTCCACGGTAATGGGCATTTCCATGGTGGTGATTTTCTTCATCGGGCTGGCACAGACATTCCGCAACACGATAGCCACGGTGCTGGTCCAGGCATATACGGAAGACCAGTACATGGGACGGGTAATGAGCATTATGAACATGCAGTGGGGTTTGATGAGCGTCTGCACCTTCCTGGCCGGCATACTGGCAGAGGTTGTCTCCGTCCAGTGGGTTCTCGGGAGCCTGTCAATGCTGCTCGTTGTCCTTTCCATTATCTGCCTGACCACTTTCCGGGACGTGAGAAAAATAGAATAAGCCAAAGGCAAAAAGGGCTATTTAGGGACGGAGAAAGGGGGACGATGATACCCCAAAAGAACGACTCCGTGACTAAATAGATTCCCGCCCGGGCGGGAGCGACAAAACGTACTAGTCCGTTTTCCCGGAAGTGGTTTGGACTGCTTTTTTAACGGCGCAGGTACGGCATTCGTGGAGAGTTTTGCGGGAGCAGCCAGCCGCCCCGCCGCCAGCGCAGGCGCAGGCGCAAGCACAGGCACAGGACACGCAAGCGCAGGAGACACTGCTAGAGCGGCCATAGTTTGCCGGGGGCAGGGAAGTACTTATGTTCCTAAGCTGCTGGTTGTAGATGATAGCCGCCCAGATGGCCGGGGTAATATAGCTGCCGTAAGCGCGGTCGTAATACCGGCCCTGCTCATCCGGCTGGAGATTTTCCTTCTCAACGTATTCCTTAAAGTCCTCCTCGACCGCCTGCTTCTTTAAAGCGTCCACGGACATTTCTTCTTCAATGATCGACGCCCTCATCTTTATCTCCCGGTCCCGCTTTTTACGGGTCTGCCGGATATTCCAGACGACCAACAGGCCGATTAGCACAATAGCGCCGATAATAAAGTAAAACGCCGCGCCCAGTTTCGCGCCGCCGGAAGTTTGCGGCTCATCCGCCGTCAAAAAGCTGCCGTCCGTAGATTCAACTTTTATATCAAGTCGGCCACCCGGATTAACGTTGTTACGTTCCCAGGTAATGACGTTGCCATTGACTACCGGCATCGGGTTAGAGGTGATATAGGTCTGATAGCTTACCGGGGACACAAGGTTGACCTGGAGATGACCGATGGCCGCCCTATCGTACCAGCCGGGAGTATAATCAATGCGCCATTTGTTTTCATCCGTCAGCCTTTCCAGCAGATGGCCCTGCAGGACAGTGAACTTTAGATTAAAGGTCTGGCCAGGGTAATAGTCTTTATCCAGGTCTACCCTGACGCCGTAAAAGCCGCCGCCGCTGCCATCCGATACTTTGGAGACATCCCCGCTAAAGTCCTTTACCTCAAAATACTTATTGGGCAGGCCGACGGTTACCCAGGGGATATTGCCGCTAAGGACCTGCCACTCCTGCTCAATGGTGAGGAAAACGCGCCCGTCGTTCTGGGGCTCCAGCGTTACTATATAGTCGCTGATTTTATAGGTCCCGGTATCCGCAGAAGCGGGCGCCGCCGCCAGCAGCAGGGCTAAGAGGACGAATATTCCAGCGGACAGCCACCGTAGCATTGATAAAGATATTCGCATTCTGCGCACTCCTTCCTGCCTTGCAGATACTCTTTATTCCTAAAGTATCCGGCGACCGGGTGGCCCCAGATATCAGCCCATTTATCCTTTAAAATATTCCCCAGTTTGTCTTTATACCAGGACTGGCACGGTATGACCGAACCATCCGGCTCCACCGTCATATTATATTGCGCCGCGGAGCAGGCTTTAACGCCAAAACCGAACTCCAGAGGGTTAAACTGCTTGTAGCAGGTGGGCGTGTACCATTCCAGCTTGATGCCTACATTGTTAGCGGTATCCACCGCTTTCGATAAGGCGCTTTTCAGCTCTTCCATGGTCGGGCCGGATTCCGGCTTGCTGCACGCGCCGCGCCCGCTGCAAATCAGCGTATTGCAGGCCATCATCTTTAATCCCAGTTCTTTTCCGGCGCGGATTAAATCCGGGAAAAGCGCCAGGTTATCTTTGGTCAGGGTGGTATTGGTGATAACGGACAAATCGTGCTTTAAAGCGGCCAGGATGCCATCCCGCGTTTCCTGCCAGGCGCCCTTAACGCCGACCATGCGGTCGTGGACTTCCGGCAGGTGCGATTCCCAGCTTACCTGCACGTAGTCGAGCGATGCCTGGTGTAAAGCTACCGCCAGGGCGGTCAGCTTACGGCCATTGGTGACCAGCCCGGTCACAAATTCCTGCGAACTGCCAATAAGCTCGACCAAATCATCGCGGAGGGTCGGCTCACCGCCGGTAAAGACAATCTGGGGGACGCCGCTAGCCCATAGTTTAGCGATAGCTTTTTTCCAGTCGCGGGTGCTTAGTTCCTTGACCTTACGCGGCCCGCCGGTGTAGCAGAAATAGCAATTGTTGTTACAGCTATAGGTCAAGGCCAAATCCATGCGGGGAGGGGCTGTCCAGAGCGCCGGGCCGGTCTCCTGCGTCGCCAGGCTCATCTCGGAAATGGGGCAGCTGCCCTTACTGACCTCAAGGAGCTGGCCGTAGATATTATCAAAGTCTTTTATCAGGATGTCCGCCGGTACGCGGGGGTAACTTTTTTGAATATGCCGGGCGATGGCCTGTTTAAATTCCCCGGTATCCAGCTTATCCCGGTGATGCAGCATGACATCGATATACGCTTCGACAAATTTAGCGGCGGTATCGTTCAGCAAAAGCATATCCTGCCCGTTGACCCAGAGCATGTTCGGCTCGCCCCTTCTCAAGTGCAGGCGCATGCCGTCCGCGGTAACGTGACGAATTTTAGAATCGGTCAAATCCCACCCCCTGCTTTTACATTCCGGTGCGATTCTATTATACCATCCGGTTCAAGGAAGATGGAGCAGGCATATCGATAAAAACCCTCATAATCTCCCCTGTATTGCGACGGGGCAGGCTCTTTACGAAAGGGAGAAACGGGTAAGGGTGAGCGGGGGGATGGGGAGAGAGAAGGGGAATATTTTGCGTGTGGAGAGGAATTTACGAACGTATGCGCCAAATATGGGTGTTTACCCTCAAGAGATTGCGAGCCTGATATGGTAGAATTAATAGCTAATAGAAAATGAGACTAAAAAATGGACCTGCTGAAGCGGCGTTTTTACATTCTGGGTCTAAGCTTGCTGGTGCTGATTATAGCGCTGGCCGGGCTGCTGGGCATTCTCGACAGCCTGTCAGAATCGACCACCACCACAGCCAACCCCGGTAACGGCGAGCCGACCACTACCCAGCCGCCGGATAACGGTGAAAAACCGCCGGGAACGGAAACTCCCAACCAGAATTCCAATGATAAAGCACCGCCAAGCCAAGCCATTACACCGAAGTTTGTCCTCTCTTTACCGGACTCGTTCAACCTGGGGAAGGTCAGCAGCACCAATCCGGGACTAGCGCTGGGCAGCGCGATGCCGGTCCATTTCCCCATCCTGGAAGTAACCGGCGCGGCAAACACGGAATACCTGAAGAGCATTACGGCCGCTTACTATGACGGCGCAGAATGGCTGCCGACAGAATTGGGCGATTACATCGAATACAACGGGAAACTCATCGTGCCGCCGGGCATCGACCCCGACCAGATAGTAACCGATGATATCACGGTGTCCACCCTCGTGGATATCGTCAACGGGAAGGCGGCCATCCCGACCTCCCTTTACCCGGTAAGCGTTAATTCTTCCGAACCACTGCTTTATTTCCCGGACGATATGACATTTTTAGCCGAAGAAGAATTCCCGGAGGAATATATCTTCGAGACGGCGCACTATATCTTCGACCGGCAGACGCTGGCTAACGCCAACCTGGACTTAATACAGGAATATTTACAGCTTCCCGAAAATATAACCCCGCGCACCTACGAACTGGCGGAAACCATTACCGGGGGCATCGAGTCAAGCTACTACATGGCTAAAGCCATCGAAGACTACCTGAAAACCGAATACACCTACAGCTATGAATTCGAGTCCGCGCCGGCGGGGTGGGAGCCCAACGACTGGTTTCTCTTCGAGGAGAAAAGCGGGGTATGCACCAACTTTAATTCGGCCTTCGTAATCCTCTGCCGGGCGGCGGGGCTTCCCGCGAGACTGGCCGGCGGTTTTCACATCGCCCCTCAAGCGGCAACGCAGACAGTTTATGCCGACCAGGCCCACGCGTGGGCCGAAGTGAAATTCGATGACCTGGGATGGTATACCTTCGACGCTACCGGCAGCCTGCCCGCCGTCACGCCAACCGTAACCGAAATTACGGTTACCAGCCCCACCGCCCAGAAAGGCGAAGAGTTTATGGCGGCAGGAACAGTGTGGACGGATACGGAAAAGCCCACCGAGGGCGTGCTGGTGGAAATACTGGTTAACGATACCAAGGCTCATGAAGGAGCGGTGCTGGTGGGCCAGGGGATAGTTACCGGCGGACATTTTGAAATACACGCCGTCATCCCCGGGGAGGTGGCGGTGGGGGAATACCACGTGTTGGCGCATACTTTAAAGACCGCCCGCTACCAGGAATCGTGGAGCGACCCCATCATCAAGGTAGTTTCCGGCGTCAGCATCAATTTACAGATGCCCGACCGTATTAAAACGGGTGAAAAGCTAGCGCTGAAAGGCTCACTGACCGGAGAATTCGGGGAGGCGCTGGGCGGTCAAAAGCTGCAGCTATACCTTAACGGGGACCCGGCGGCCAGCCCGACGACAGACAGCGCCGGTAACTTTAGCTGGGAAAACAGTTTCGACGAGCCGGGCGACTATATCCTTCAGGTCAGTTACCCCGGCACGGAATATTTCCTGGCGGCCACCGGGGAAGCGAAATTCCGGGTGCTGGCCCCCGCCGTATTGACATTCAAAACCGACGGCAACCTAATCAACAGCCCGGTCAAGGTAGACGGGCGGCTGACCGAAGCAAAAACCAACGACCCGCTGACCGACCGCGCTCTTCTGTTTTATATCGACGGCATTCTCCAGGAGAACCGGCCGGTGACCGATAACGGCGGCAGGTTCGACTTTAAATATACCTTTAGCGACGCGGGCGAGCACAACATCGAGGTAAAGTTCCCAGGGGACGCCGACTATTATGAAGCGACGGCCACCGCCGATATCAACATCGTTATATCCGCCACTTTTTCTCCCTGGCCGATTATCATCGCGGCGCTGGCGCTGATAGCGGTTGGCGCCGGCGGCTGGTTCTTGTACCGACGGCTGAAAAAGAACCGGGTTCCCGAAGTTCTTGAAGCCGCTCCGGAAACGCCAATGGCGGCCACCACACCATGGAAAACGTCCGATTCCAGCCGCCTGCTCACAATCGAGTTTCCGCAGATAGGCGAACCGTTGCCCGACGTGTGGGGAGTGGGGGAAGAGCTAACGATTGCCCTCCGCCTGACGGACGAGGTCGGCACCGGACTGGTCGCGCCGCTGGAAGTCCTGATAAGCAACGAGGGCATCATCCAAACGACCACCGATAAAGACGGCAGAGCGGAGATACGCCACACTTTCAAGCATAAAGGTCAATATAACATTACGGTAAAATACGAAGAAAGTACGGGCGGCAATAAAGCGTCTGCCGTAGGCGCGATACGCATCGTGGACTACCGGGAGGAGATAGTAAGCCTCTTCAACACGCTGGTAGCGGAATTCCGCGGGATGGGCATCAGCATCGCCGAGGAATTTACGCCGCGGAAAATCCAGTACCTGGTGCTGAACGCCGACAAAGGCATACCGGAAAAAGCCCTGGAAGACGCAGTCTATTGTTTTGAAGAGACGGACTACAGTTTGCATCCGATAACACGAAAACATTATGAAATCATGTACCTGGCACAAAGGGAGATAAAGCAGCATGGGACCAAGCCTGCAGCCGCAGCCTAAAACCGAACTGAATTTCCGCCCGGCCATACGACCGCTCATCTTCGCGGTGATAGCCTGCGCCATCGTGACCGCGCTTTTTGCGCCTATCGGCGTAATCTATCAACACGCGGACTTGAGCTTCCTGGTGGCCCCTTTTGTGCTTTATTTTACTTTGCGCCTCCTGGCACGGTTAAGCTCCATTTACCTGCCAGCCTATACACTGTTCTACCACGCCGAGGCGGCCGCTGCTATCTGCAGCGGGCTGGCTTTTGCTCTTTTCTGCTTCCTTTTCCTGAATAATGCGGAACTGCTGACCAATATCGGCGGGCTCAACCGCATCGAAGGATTCCTGACCGACCTAAGCGCCACCGCCGGTTATGTCGTCCTCTTTATCCTCGGCCTTACGGCGAGCCGGCTGGGAGACATTTACCGCGGCACTTACTGGGGGAAACCGCTCTACCCACCCGCCAACGCCCTGGGGCAGATACTCGCCGGCATCAGCATCTGGCAGTTCCTGGCCGCGTTCTCCGGAGCATGGTCGCCGCTGAACGAAATGGGGCTGGTGATTTTTGCCGGGATGATGGCCGTGGCGATAGCCAACGCCGGGCATTACGGAGAGAACAGCCAAAATCCCTTTATCGCCGACGCCGCCAACTGGCTGGTACATTCGCCGACCCTGGAGTTTTTCATCGGCGCGTTCATCGCCGTTTATATTCTTTTCATCCGGCCTTTCATCGTGGATATTTTCCGTTACGCCGCCTTTGTGGAGTGGGGCATCGTCCTGCTCATCGGGTGGCGGCTTTTCTCCGGCATCAAGAACGGCATCCGGACGCGCTGCGCCGTAGAGGTGCAGGAAACAGACTGGCAGAAACACGTCCAGCTTATCTCCAACCTGCAGGGTGCGGACTTCCCGCAGCTTAGAGAACTGCAGGAGCTATTTATCGAAGACAGCAACCGGGACGCTTTACTGATTTACCTGACACTGCTGCTGTATACCAATAAAGTGTCCCCGGAGGAAACCACCCGCATCCTGCACCCGATGATAAATTACCGCGACGCCAAAGTGCCGTGGTTCGCTTTCGGGTGGGAACAGCGGCGCGTGGTTAAAAAGAACGAGCAAAACCGGCGCCTGATATTGGGGGAAATAATGGCGAACCTGAAATACATCATGAACCCCGCCAACCAGAAAATCGAGGAGCATACGTATGAAGAAAACCAACCTGGATGAAGCCAAACAGACCTGCGAAAAAATTCTGGAGGCTGTCGCCGCCGTCTTCGTGGGGAACAAGCCCGTCCTGAAAAAGTTGCTGGCGGCGGGACTTTCCAACGGGCACGTGCTTTTCGAGGACTATCCCGGCCTGGGCAAGACGCTGCTGGCAAAGGTATTCGCCAGGGTCATCGGCTGCAAGTACACGCGCATCCAGTTCACGCCGGACCTGCTGCCGGCGGACATCGTGGGCAGCCGCATCTGGCGGCAGCAAGACGCCACCTTCGAGCTGGTCAAGGGACCGGTGTTTACCCAGGTGTTATTAGCCGATGAGGTCAACCGCACGCCGCCAAAGACCCAGGCGGCTTTGCTGGAAGCGATGGAGGAACGGCAGGTAACCATCGACGGGGAAACGCACCCACTGGGTTCGCCATTCTTCGTGCTGGGCACGCAGAACCCCATCGAGCAGGAGGGCACTTATCCTCTGCCGGAAGCCCAGATGGACCGCTTCATGCTCAAGCTGTCCACCGGCTACGCGCAGACGCCGGAGGAAGAAAGCACCATCCTGACCCGCCGCATTCAGTGGCATAAGGACGACCCCGCCGTAGACGTCGCGGCGGTTATCACCGCCGAGCAGTTCGCGGCGCTGCAGGAAACCACGGAAAACCAGATTTATATCGATAAGGCCATACTGGATTACGTCAGCAGCATCGTGAGGGCGACGCGGGAGCATCCCAGGGTGGAAATCGGGGCCAGCCCGCGGGGCGGACTATCGCTGCTTAAGGTATCCAGAGCGGCGGCGCTCATCAGCGGGCGCGACTTCGTGACGCCCGACGATATAAAGATGTTCACCACCGACGCGCTGGCACACCGGATTATCCTGAAAATCGAGGAGTCTCTGGAAGGGGTCAACCCGCGCCACATCATCGAGGAAATAGTCGAAACCATCCCGGCGCCGCTGGAGTTCTCTCCGAGGTAGGAATATGTTATCTACCCATGCCACCAAATTCATAGCGCTGTTCTTCGGCCTGCTGCTGGCGGGGCTGCTCTTCGGCAACATGGTCGTGCTGGTGATGAGCCTGGTGCCGTTGAGCCTGCTGCTGGCCGGATTGCTGACCGAACCGCCACGCCATGTGGAAGTCAAGGGCGGGGAAATAAAGCCGTCCATCTGGCTGGGGGACATCGTAGAAATAAGCCGGGAAGTCACGGTAAGCGACGGGTTCGGTATCGTTACGCTTTACCAGGAACTGCCGCCCCATTTTTCACTGGTCGAAGGCAACAACCTCCAGATGCGGCGGAAAAGCTGGGGAAAGGACACTTTCACCTTTGCTTTTAAAGTACGCTGCGCCAAGCGCGGCCATTATGTATTGCCGCCGCTAAGGTGGGAGACGCGCCACGTCCTCGGGCTGACGCAGGCGCATTACGGAGCGCCCGGCGAACCCGTAGAGATACTGGTACAGCCCAGAATCCTCAACCTGCGGCGCATCCGGGGCGTGGCGGGCATTGCCACTTCCCCCTTCCCGGTCATCGACATGGCAAAGATAGGCGTAGCCACCACCGATTTCCGGGAAATACGGGAGTATGTCTACGGCGATGCCGTGAAGAATATCAACTGGAAAGCCACGGCGCGCCAGGCGGCGCACGGGAACCCGCGGCCGCTCGTTAACGAATACGAGGTGGAGGGGAAAAAGTCTGTCTGGATATTCCTGGACGCGGCCGCTTACCTGGAGGTGGGGACGGACATCGAGAACTCTTTTGAATACTGCCTGGAAGCCGCCAACGGGGTGGCCTACTATTTCAGCGACCGAGGCTACCGCGTGGGCATGTATATTTACAACGACGGCGACAAGCTTTTCTACCCGGACGCCGGGAAAAAGCAGTTTTTGAGAATTTCCCGGGAACTGATAAACCTGAACACATCGCAACGCTACGATGAATTTCCCAAAGCCATCGAGAAGTGCCGGCGCTACCTGCTCGGCTACAATCCGCTGTGCATCATCATCTCCCGGCTGGACACCCGGTACAACAGCGACATCGTGCGCGGGGTAGGCAAACTGCGCCTGCTGCGGGGGAGAAGGCGGCGCAAACTGCCGGTGATGGTGGTCAGCGTGGCCGGCTATAACGTGATACCGCGCCTGGATGAATACGATGAAAACTCCGCCCTGATGCTCCAGCTGCAGACAAGACCGCAGTCGCAACAGCTGCGCCGCCTGGGCGCTTCCCTGCTGGAATGGAACCCGCGAAAGGAAAACTTCAGCACCGCGCTGTTAAGGCAGGTGAAAGCGAAATGATAACCTACGCGGCGATTATCAGCGCGGCGGAACTGGTATTAATCGCCACCCTGGGGGGAGCCAGCGCTTACGCTTTTAATGCGTCCAGCGCTTACGACGCCATCAGGCAATACGGAGAACTGCACAATATGTCCTTACTGGCCTATATGCCGCTGATAATCTGGGGCGTTATTACGGCCTTCGGGGTGCTGAACATAGTTTTAAGAAACCGGGGGAGCGGCTCCTTTATCTGGCTGGTAACGATATTCACTTTACCCTCCCTGCTGGGGCAGAATACCGTAGACTGGTCCGGCATCATGGGTTTGAATTTCACGCTGACTACCAGCCTGGGTTTCGGGGGGATGATGGCCACCGGCATTTTCATCATCACAGGCTACGTTATACTGGACTATTGCCGCGCGTTCAAGGAGGCGGAACACAGTATGACCGCCCGCCAAGCGACCGCCGCGGACATCGAAAGCATCAGCGGCTTCAGCTATCTAGCGCTGCTGGGGACGGTGGCCATCGCGCTGGCGGCAACCGCGCTGGTGGCGTTCCTGGCCCGCAACCTCGAACTGCTGACGCTAGATTTGATGCGGAAAATACCGTGGAACGTCGTCTTCATCGGGCTGTTTTGTTTCCTGCTCCTGGCTTTCTACCTCTACTGGCTGGGCGCCCGCCGCCGGGATAAAACCCACCGCCCCGGGGATATTTCCAACCCGCTTAAATAAACAGAGCGGAAAAACCCGGATTCCTCATTTCTTATCCCTACGCTATCCTGTAGAATAAGGAGAGACTTTATTCCTAAAACGTTAAATTCATGCAAAAAACCACGGTAAAACGACTGTTTATTCTTGCGGGAACATTTTTCCTGGCGGTAGGCATCATCGGCATCTTTGTGCCGGTTTTGCCCACCACCCCATTCCTTCTCCTGGCCGCCGCCTGTTACGCCAGAGGGTCCGAGCGACTGTACAAATGGCTGCTGAACAACCGGATATGCGGAAGCTATATCAGGAATTACCTGGAAGGCAGAGGCATGCCATTAAAGATAAAACTCTTCACCATTTTTATCCTCTGGGCGGGCATCGGGCTGACGATAGCTTACGGCGTGGAGCATCCGGGCTTAAGGATAGCGCTGGCTCTAATAGCGGTTGGGGTTACCGTACACATCGCCATGATAAAGGAAAGAAAAGCCAAGAAGAAATAAAACCGCCCAATCAGCCGGTGCCGGCGGCAGTGCCGACCAGCCCCCACCTATTGTATTTGTTCGCGTATAGATGTATAATTTCTTTTCCGAGATATAGATAAAGGAGGGTTACCATGCCGAACAGCGTTTATAAAATAATTACACTGGTTGGGACCAGTCCGGATTCCTGGGAAAAAGCGGCAAATAATGCCGTGGAAATGGCATCCAAAACATTGAAAGACCTGCGAATCGCGGAGGTTGAAGAGCTGGATATGCAAATCGATGAAGGCAAAGTAATCGCTTACCGCGCTAAAGTCAGGATATCCTTTAAATACCACGGCAAAGAGATGTAAGGCCGCCTCCGGCCTTACCGGTCAAGCAAAAGTTTAGCCTTTCAATATAACCTGCCGGCGCCAGACATCCAAGCAGCGGATGGGTATGCGTAATGAGGGGTAGATTTGTACCTCCGGCAGGTTATATTACAGTCTGACCAATCCTGCAAAATATTCTACAAGACAGCTACGGCATGTTATAATTTATAGGTTAACCGCGACAGATACTTAATTTTCAAAGAAAAGGTGTATTATCTTGATAAAGCAAAAAACGTGCCCCAAATGCGGTCGCACGGTGTTTGGTAACATATGCCCCCGCTGCCGTTACGTATTTACTACGGAAAAGCCCGTGAATAAAGCAGTCTCCCGGCCGGGACTCCGGGCTGCCGCTACGGATGAATATACGGATACCGAACCGGAAATAACCGAGAGTCCGGAACAGCCTCCAAAATTAGCGACGATGTCCCTCATCGACGCCCAGCAGAAAGCGCGGCGCATCATTTACACGGCGGAACAGTCCGTACGGGAGATGCTAAATAAAGCCAAAACCGAATCCGAGGCGAAAGCAGCCGCAACTTTAGCCGAAGCCCGGCAAAAAGCCGAGGAAACTCTAAAAAACGCAGAGCAGTCAGCCGCAGTATTGACAGCGCGGGTCAAACAAGAAGCGGAAGCCAAATCAGCCGCCGCCATTGCCGGAGCGATGCAAAAAGCGGAGGAAATAACCCGAGAAGCAGAGTTAACGGTAACCGAACTGGCCGAGAAAGCCGGGGTAGAAACCGAAACAAAATCAGCGATGCTGCTTAACGAAGCCCGGCAGGAGGCGATGCGCATATCATCGGAAGCAGAACAGGCAGCAGCTAAAGCCAACGATGAAGCAACCAGGATAATCGCCGATGCGCAGCAGGAAGCAGACCGAATAAGCGAAGAAGCACGCCAGACAGCCCGCAAAATGGTGGCCGAGGACAAAATAACCAAAGAGGCCCAAGCGGAAGCTGACAGGATGCTGGACGACGCCCGGCAAAAAGCCGAGGAAATTCAAACCAAAGCGGAGCAATTCGCGGCGGAACTGGATACGGATGCACAGACGAAGTCAGCCTCAATCATCACCGACGCCCAGAAAAAGGCGGGGGAAATAATCCAGGAAGCGGAGCGGGGGGCGGCGGAAACCATCCGCAAGGCGGAACTTTCAGCGGTCGAGACAACCGAGAACGCCAAGACCGAAGCCGGGAAGAAATACGCCGCCATCATCGGGGAAGCCCGGCGCAAGTCAAACGATATTTTACACGAGGCAGAAGAGGCAGCCGAGGATTTAAAATCGAGAGAACGGGTAAAAAGGGAGGCGGAAATCGATGCCGCCAGAATAATCGCCAGCGCCAAGCAAAAAGCCGACCAGATGATGCGCAGCGTGGGACCAGCTCTGACGGAACTATCCGAAAAAGCCAGGATTGAAGCCGAAGCAAAAGCGGCAGAGATTATCGCCGATGCCCAGAAAGAAGCGGAGGAAATCATCCGCGAGGGAGGGGAAAGGGCGGCGGAACTGGCCGAGAAAGCCAAATCAGAAGCCGATACGGAGGCAGCCACGATAATCGGGGATGCGCGGCAGGAAGCCGCGCAAATACGCCTGGAAGCGGAAAAGGCGCTCTCCGACGCGGAAGGGGAAGCGGCAACCATCGTGACCGACGCCCGGCACGAAGCGGATGAAATCGTCAAGCTGGCCGAGCAGGCCGGGGCGGAAGCGCAGGCAAAAGCCGCGGAAGATGTTACAGACGCCGGTCAAAAAGCCGCGCAAATCATCGGTGAGGCGGAAAAGCAGGCGGTGGAGTTAGCCTTAAGAGCTAAAAACGAGGCCGATGCCGAAAAAGAGGAAATCATCGCCGGGGCCAAGCAAAAAGCGGAGGAAATCATCCGCGCGGCGAAAGCGACCGCCAAAGAACTGAATAAGAAAACCGATGCCTCAACCGGCAGTAAAATGGCCGCCATGATTACGGATACCGGTAAAAAATCCATCCGGGCATTGCGCGGGGCCAATAAGTCAGCCGATGAAGCGGCAGCCAAAGAAAAAAGAAAAACAAAACCTAAGCCGGAAGAGAAGGAATAACGGGTAATACCATAAGTGGTCAGGAAAAGACGACGATATCCTTCGCTGCGCCCAGGATGACAAACCAGAGACGGATTTTCACTCTTCAGCAAGTTCCAGCGAGAGCAGAATAAAATACCTCTCACTCTAATCTCTCCCACCCTCCTACGCCAAGGCTACAAAGGGCAAGCAAGGGGAGAGAAGTTACTGATTACCGACCTCATCCTCTAACTCCCTCTCCGTTGACAGAGAGGGAGAACGATATATCATACTCACCTTACATGAGTGTAAAAAAGCTATCGCCGACATTTCACCAGGAGTCCATCTTATAGATAAATTTTAGTATGTCCCGTATTGTACGGCCGCTTCCATGAACACGCGGAAATTAGCCGGGTTTTTGGTTTCCGTGGCCTGGCAGCCGCCGGCCAGAATATAGCCGCCGCCGGGCGCGCAGTCCTCAATAAGTTTGCGGCAGCTTTCCTTGACCTGCTGCGGTGTGCCGGTAATCATCAGGGAGGCGGGGACATTGCCGGTGATACAGCATTTATCCCCTATCGCTTTTTTGGCCTTAGCCATATCCGTGCGGTCGAACATCCAGGTTACCCAGCCTTTGGGGAAATCGCCGTAATAATCCAGCCGCTCGTTATGCGTGCCTTCCGCAAAGAGCGAGACCATGATGCCGTCTGCAATCAACGCGTCAACCATCTTTTTCAGGCTGGGCCAGTAGAATTTTTCAAACTGCCGGCGGGACATGAACTTGTCATCGCCTTTATGCAGGGGGAAACTGACCTGAAGGCCGTTGGAAGCTCTCATGCTTTCCAGCGTCCGCTTAATATGGATTTCCGCAGAGACATCAATGGCTTCGAGGAGTTTTTCCGGGCAGCGGTACATATCGATAGCGACGCCGGCGGTACCGCGGAGGTTATCCGCAATAAGATCGAACGGCGCGCTGGCCATGCCGCCCCGCATCGCCGGGAAGCCGGCCGCCAGGCATTCCATGTTGAACGGCATGTATTCCTGCATCTGCCTTTCCAGCTCCTCACCGGCGGCGATGAACTTCTTGAAAGACTCACGGATATCCGCCCGCATGAACGGGTAGACGGGAATCATGGGCATGCCGTTGAGATTGGTCAAATGAGGGAAATACTGCCAGGCATCCGCCGCGCCGATGGTACGCGGGGTCAGCACCCGGAAAAAGAAATCGGCGGGGTCATCGAGGAATTTATCATATTCCACAGCGGGCATGTACTGTTTTTCATTGTACTGGTGGGTGGTGGCCTCTTTGCCCAGGCCGTGGCCGGGCCAGGAGTACTGCTTGTAGTCCAGGATATCAAACACCTTACCGGAAAAGACCATGCCGGGCCCGCCGTAACTATCCATATCGTCGTAAAAATCCCACATGAACCTGGTCCAAGCTTCCCGGGCGGCTTTATAATCATACATGGCGGTCTTGTAATCAAGCCCATAGTAATAAGCCGGATAAGCCCCCAGCGGCAAGGAGACCGGCACGCGGTCAGGTTTTTCACAAAGAGAGGCCTTAAGATGGCGGTCCACCCTCTCTTTAAAGAGCTTCTCCGCTTTGGCATCACGGAATTTAGTCTCCGGCGGCGGATTGATGTAATCCTTTAACCGGTGTTCCCGTTTTTCTTCCTTCGTCATTTCCGACCACGGTTTTTCCATAGTACCCCCTCGATTTCCAGGCTCAATCAAATGACCGCCAAGACAAACGCAGCATTAATTTTTTACTGTTAATGTATTACCTTGAGGGGCGAATTGTCAATTAATCATGAAATGATAGAACAAATGCGGCCGTTGCTTGAAAAGGCCGGGTATCATTAGTTTGATTTTTGTTGAAGAGCATCATGGCCTGCGTTATAATCTAGGCAATAATCTATATGGGAAAAATCAGAATCGTAATTGCTGACGACCATACGGTGGTAAGACAGGGCACCCGCGGGCTACTGGAGAGAGAGAACGACCTGGAGGTGGTAGGAGACGCGGGCGACGGGGAAGAAGCCATCAGCAAAATCGATGAATTGGCACCCGACGTGGCGATAATCGATATCGCCATGCCCAAGCTCAACGGCATCGAGGTCACCAGGCAGATAAAACCCCGCCACCCTGCCACGGCGGTGCTGATACTAACGGCGTATGACAATGATGAGTATGTCTTCGCCCTGCTGGAGGCCGGCGCCGCGGGCTACCTCTTAAAGGACGTGGACAGCCAGGAAGTGGTCGATGCCGTGAGAGCCGTACATGCTGGCGAATCGGTACTGCACCCGGTGATAGCCCGCAAGGTTGTCAGCCGGTTCAGGCTCCCGTCCGTCAGCGCCGGACAGGATAAACAAACAGCCGAACTAAGCGACCGGGAAATGGAAGTGCTGAAACTGGCCGCCAAAGGTATGAGCAATAATGATATCGCCGGGGCGTTATGCATCAACGTGCGGACAGTCCAGGGGCACTTCAGCAGTATCTTCAGCAAGCTTAAAGTGGGTTCACGCACCGAGGCAATCTTCCACGCCGTGAAAAAGGGCTGGTTATCTTTTGAAGAACTATCCTGACGAATGGTATGCGGCAGTATTACCGTGAAACAAATATCAGGGAAAATAAAGCGCTATTTCATTTCAGTCCCGGGGAAATACCATCTGCCGGTAATAGCCGTGATACTGGCGCTCCTGGTACTCATCCACTACCATGAGGCATTCGCCCAGGTACCATTTCTGGAACGTATAAACTCGCTTTTCAGCCTCGGCATGACACGGCAGACTTTCGGGCGAATCCTTTTTTTGATACCGATTGTTTACGGAGCGGCGGTACTGGGGATAAGGTGGAGCACCGGCATCCTGATATTATGCGCCGCCGCCATGCTGCCCCGCGTATTCCTGCTTTCTTCAGCGCCCAAAGAAGCATTATTCGAGACAATCGGCGTCATTTTCGTCGGTTTGCTTTTAGTATTGCTAATCAATTTATTACACAAGGATAAACGCCGGTTCGTGGAGATCGCCCACGACATCATCGAGAATCAAAAAGCCCAGGATAATCTTAGATTTTACGCGCAGCAGGTAAGCCAAGCCCAGGAAGCGGAACGCAAACGCATCGCACGGGAGCTGCACGATGTAACCGTTCAATCCCTGGTCACCATCGTGCGTAACCTGGGCGATTTAGACTCCGGCCATGCTAACTACTCCGTAAAGGAAATCCAGGAACAGGTAAGAGCTATCCTCAAGGAGGTGCGCCGCTTCAGCCAGCAGTTACGGCCTTCTATACTGGATGACCTGGGGCTGCTGCCGGCGATAAAGTGGCTGGCCGCCGACCTGACACAAAACTATAGCATCAATGTCGATGTCAGGATAGAAGGAGAGCCGCGCCAGCTTCCGCCGGACGCCGAGCTGACGCTCTTCCGCATTACGCAGGAAGCTTTGACTAACGCACAGAAACACTCCGGCGCCAAAGAAGTTACGATTGCGATAGAATTCAACAAGCAATCTACCAAAGTGACGGTTGGCGATGACGGCAAGGGATTCGAGCTGCCGGAAAGGATGGGAGACCTCGCCCGGAGCGGCAAACTCGGACTGGCCGGCATGCAGGAACGCGCTCAACTGCTGGGCGGGGTCTTAACGATAGACAGCAAACCGGGGAAAGGCACCAGGCTAATCATGGAAGTCCCTTTATGAAAGCTGATAGAATTACGCCATTATTCGAGATAAAATGTGCATTATTTGAGGATAATCCGCGCCCGATGACCTTTAACGGGACAAATTATATTTTTGCAAAACAAATTTAGGAGGGATAAGAAATGGCGAAAAAAGGAAAATATGATGACTTATTCATATCCGGTGTAGACCCGGAAATACAAAAGACAAGGACTTATGCCGCCATCGGGTTTTTGAGCGGCAAGACCTTTAAGGACTGCAACGACTACAACATCTACTGGGTAGGCGACAAACCTTATGGCGCCTACGGCACGAAAAAATGGGGCGAGATACAGCATGGCCCGCACCAGCACAAGTACCCCGAACTGCTGATTCACCTAGGGACCGACCCGGATAAGCCGTTCGACCTGGGAGCGGAAATCGAGATGTACATGGGCGAAGAGATGGAAAAGCATGTCTTCAACCGCTCAACGATTATCTGCATTCCCGCCGGCATGGTACATGCGCCGTGGAGAATTTTAAAAGTCAGCAGGCCCTTCCTGATGATTGAAATCAACCAGTCAACCGTACGCACGGAAAAGTCCCGCAAGGACCTCGTTTCCCAGGAAGACCTGAAGAGAATGATCTTCGTAGATGCGGGTTACGAAAATGAAGGCATTCAAGCCGGAATGCACTGGCCGGAAGCAGCCGGCCCCCGCCCGGAAAACATGAAGCCTTTCAAATAGCGCTAATTACCGCCCAGTGATAACAAACAGATTCAAGGCCGCTGAAAACCGGCGGCTTTGAATCTAATATCTTTTTGACGGGGGCAGTTTTTCGTCCCGCATCTGCGCCAGCGACATTCCGCTGCCGGTATCCGTCCTTGAGCGCTTGCCTATCCATAAACATCAGGGGGACGACCTGATTAAAAACACCGGAGTTTTCTGGAGCCGGCGCAGCACATTTTCCGCAACGCTGCCAAAAACAAAGCGACTGAAACCGGAGCGGCCGTGAGTCGACATGACAATCAGTCTGGGTTCGTAGGCAGCGGCGTACCGGACAATCTCTTCCGCGGGGTCGCCGACCAGCTGCTCATATTCGGCATCCAGTCCAGCATCCTCTAGCTGTTTAATAATTTTTTTCAGGTATAATTCCCCGGTTGTTTTCAGCGCGGCAACGTCCTTCCCTATCAATTCCTTCTCTTCTTTGGACAGCCTGACTACTTCCGGCTTTGAAACGTTGACGAGCATTATTTTTAGTTCCGCGCCTCTTTGTTTAGCCAGAGTAATTACATGAGGAAGCACTTCTTCAGCGAGCTTAGAGCCATCCAATGGCACAAGAATCGCCCGTTGGGGTATTTTATCGTAGAGGATACCTTCATGCAGGGCGGCAGGCACCAGCCAGACAGGAATATTGGCCTCATGTATAATCTTATCCGCAACGCTGCCGAGTCCCCAGCGCCGGATACCGGAACGGCCGTGGGTGGCGAGCATCATCAAATCAATATTATTTTCATCAATATATTTCAGGATTTCTTCCGCCGGATAGCCGACCACCACCGTCCCCCTGGCTTTGATCGACTTTTTGCCAGGTTCGAGACAAGCCTTGTTCCTCAACTCCTCCGATTGGGCCTGCAGCGTTTCCGCCATGTGCTCGATGTAAGCCCGGCACATAGGCAACTGTTGAGCCTCCTCCGCAGTACAGACATGCAGCAAATCAAGGTCCAGACATAACCTGCCAGAAAGCTCACGGGCATAAGAGAAAACTACTTCAGCCATTTTCGAACCATCCAGTAACACCAGCATCCGCTTATACATCTTTTCTCTCCTCTTCGCCTGGGTCTTAGCTTCCGGTCTTTTCAATCCCCCGGCTTCTGGTGCAGAGTCTAGTCCAAAGGCAACCTTATGTCAAGCGTTTTCAACGAATGACCAAAATGTTCCCGGAGATAAAAGGTTTATCCCGATTGACTTAAATTAATGCTATTTGCGAGGGAAGAATTTTTTATCGACGGGATAGTCCACTTTCTTGTCCCCTATCATCGCCGAATAGGCGGGGGTAATGGGGCAATTCACGAAGAAAAAGGGAGTGCCGACCCGCTTGTGGATAATGGGGCAATGCACCAAACCCGCCGGGATATGCACGGCGGTAGTCCTATCGATGATGATTTTTTCACCTTCTTCACCCAGATACAATTCAGATTCCGCGTCATAAGCCTTTAAATCTTCCGAACACGGGACAAAGACAAAGACTTCCGCGAAATCGTGTTTATGAGCGCCTTCCTTCCCCTCGAAGGGCACGCTGACATGGGTAAACCTTATCTGGAAATTAGTGTCTTTTAGGGCAAAAAATATCATCCCTAAAAACGGCGGATAAATACTATCGCGCACGATTTCCGGTGACATAAGATGATCATATTTTGTTTTAGCCATGTTACCACTCTCCTTTTGCTACGGGTTAATGCGATGATAGACGAGAACCGGGAAAAGGTCAAATATTAAGTGAGGGAGAAAAGAGGTAGCTTAATATCAGCCGGGAAGACCGCAGGAGCCATCGGCGCAGCTTGCCTGGGCCGGCATCCGCAGAGGTTCAGCGTCCTTTTTCACGCCGCCCTTCGGTATCCACTTATCGATAGATTCGGTCCGGAGGTACTCAAAATCGGTAGTCAGGAAGATGGGATTCCACTCGCCGCCGACCACGAAAAAGTTGATGGCTTTGGGGTCGAAGGGGTGCCCGGCAATGCTGGCCTTAGTTGCATTTTGGGCCACATATTCAGCCAATTGCTGTTTGGTTTTGAATCCCTCCATTTTCAAAGCTTTGGCGGCCAGCGGATCAACGATAAAGGTGGCGGTATGGAAACAGATATTGCCCATCATCTCCGCCATGCGTTTGGCCGGTCCGACTTCAAAACCCTGGAGGCTCCAACCCCGGAAAAGGCTGACCGTGCTTTCTTCAGCCTTGAAACCTTTTTGAACATGGAAGGGTTCCCAGGGGCTTTTCTCTTCATTTTCACCACAGCAAAGGTTATTATAGTTGAAATTGCTGCCGGTACTGCCGGTGAAGTTATCGGCTATGTTCAAATCGCCGAGGTTGATGCTCATTAACGTCCAGGCCCGGCCGATGACCGAGTTGGCATAATTGACGGGGCCGAGAGCATAACCGCTGCAATTCATGCCGATTTCATTGCGGATGGGGCCGTTGACGATGACCATGCCAGCCCAGGAACCGGTAGAGCTGGGCATCGAAGGCCGCTGCGAAGCGGCCAGGGCAAGGATAACCGGGAAGTGCTCGGGGCGGGCGCCAGCCATGACGGCGTTGACCGCCACCTTTTCTACAGTGTATTCGAGTTTTTCCTCAAAGTTGGTGACCGTCATCCGCCCGACAATCTCATTGGGGTCATGGTCGGTGCCGGTGAGCATCTCGGCAACACGCTCCTCGGTCGGCAGGACAACCGGGAGACCATCCGTCCAGCCTTTGACGAGGAATAGCTTGTGTAAATTTGCTTCCGTATCCGGGGGCAGGAGACGCGGACGCCGGGGTTTCTTCACCATTTCCGGGTTCTTTTCCGCCTCGGTAAGCGGACGGGTAAGGTTATCAATCACTTCTTCCATCATCGGCTGGTTGGTAATAGGGTCGATGTTCTTGACGAGATAACTGTGGATAACATCGCGCGACACAAAGCCGACGGGGTGGGGGGTAAAGCTGTAACGCAGGGGCATGCCGTGGTTCTCGGCATCCTTTAAAACATAGTTGGCTAAACGGGCGGTAACCATGGGAACGGTGGGGATGCCATAGTCTTCCAGGTTGCGGCTGAACTCGGCGATACTCGCCGAACAGCCGTCTCAACCGCCGACGCCGAGGACGACGGCATCGGCTTTCTCCTTAATTTCCGCCCAGAGCGGCGGGTCATCACTGAAAGCATTGCCGTCTTTTTTCTTCAGGACGATTTTAACCGCCGGACGGTTTTTGGCGAACCATTCCCGGGCTTCTTCAAAAAATTCGTAGGAGCCGGCGAACAGGGTATCCACCAGGTAGACCGTTTTACCATCCAGGCTATCGAGGCGCCTGGCCATGTGCTGTTTTTCCAGCTCGATTTCCGGCTGGGCGAAGGGGTCCAGCAAGTCCATCATATAGGCCCCCGGCGGTATCGTCCGCCCGAATTTGCCGCTGGGCTGACCGCGCGGGTCCAGTACCGTTATTTTAGCTCCGTTATTTTTCATCGTTCTCCTTTATTCAATCATCCCAATATTAAAATTTTCTGTGGTTAAACTAATCATCTTTCGGCTGTCCGAATCCACCGCTGCCCGGCGCGGCGGAGCTGTGGTAACCGGCAAACAAAGCCTGCGGCGCCTGCCGCTTCAGCTCTTCAAACGTCCAGCGGCCGCCCTGTTTGGTCAGCGATTTTTTAAATTCCGGCTCCGAATAGAGGACGATGTCATTGCCCATGACAAAGAAGACCGACCCGCTGATTTTTGCGGCTGCATCGGAGGCGAGGTAGGCGATGAAAGGCGCCAGGTCTTCCGGCCCGGGCGTGTTCTCCATCATGGTCATGAATTCATCGGTGGGGGGAAACGGGGATTGCTTTGCCGGGCTGGCCATAACCAAAGCCTCCAGCTCGAAGGTAGCCCTGGTGTAAGCGCCAGGGGCAAAAGCGTTGCAGGTGATGCCGTAGGGGTAGACTTCTTTAGCCACGCTATAGGTCAGACCGAGCACGCCAGCATTGGCCGCGGCGTAGTTGGTATGATTAACGCACCCGGCAAAAGCCCCCGAGGTGCAGTTGAGGATACGCCCCCATTTTTGTTCCATCATATAAGGCAGCACATGCCGGATGGCGTTGAAATGAGCTTTGGGTTTGACGAGGTTAACGTGGTCCCAGGTCTCCTCGCTCATTTCCCAGACGGGGCTGAAAGCGAAGGTACCGATGACGTTTACCAGGATATCTATTCTCCCGAAGCGCTCTTTGGCGGTTACGGCGAGCCGGCGGGCGGTCTCGAAATCGGCAATATCGCCGAAGAAAGCGAGGGCTTCACCCCCCATTTGCCTGATTTTGGCGGCGGTGGTTTCAGCATCGCCGGTATATTCTTCCGCCATTTTACGGAACCAGGCCTGCTTTTCCGGGCTTAAGGCCTGTACCAGTTCCTCGTTCATCAGGGCATAGCCGGTAGAGCCCGGCTTACGGTTATTGGTGACTACTTTAGCGCCTTCTGCCGCCAGACCGATTGCGATGCCTCTGCCGATACCCTGCCCCGAACCCGTGACGATGGCTACTTTATCTTTTAAGCTATCATTCATGTCTTTTCCTTATCTTTTTTATTCACAGTCCAACCTAATATTACCCAATTTTAAAGAGTTTTTACCTGATAACACAAATACCCCCTTTAAACCGGGGGTATTCAAATTGCAAATTAATTAATTTACCAAAATATCCAGAGACGGCATGGCAGACTGCCCGGCAGGGGTAATTACGATATTTATTTTGCCCTGAATGTACTATTAAGTTTGTCAGAGATGCGGGCGGCGCAAATCTTTATCTCGTTGATTAGATTAGGTACATTAAGCACAAGACGGCTATCCGGCCCCAGAATGCCCAACGCAACGGGGACGATATAGTTTTTGACCGGCGCGGAAATGCCGATAATGCCGGCAATCCTTTCGCCATAGGTTACCGCATAGCCTTCCTGACGGATACGCCTGGACTCTGCCACGAGTAATTCCTGGTCCGTTTGTGAAATATCGATCAAACTCCGGTCTCTAATACCGGCTATTACCGTCTGGAGTTCCTGGTCATTGAGCTGGGAGAGCAATACTTTGGGCGTGGCACCGAGCGATAAGAACGGTTTTGACCCAGGGCCTCCTTCAGTTACTTTGAGAAGATGCTCGCTTTGTATCTCATGGAGCAGCAAATGCTGATACCCTATCAAAACATCCAGGGTTACCGTTTCTTTGGAAACCTCAAATAAGTGCTCCATTTCCGCGGCGGCGCAGGATATCAGGAATTCATTAGTCGCGCTGGGGTTAGAGATAATTTGATGGATTAAAGTTCCTAAATAATAGCGGTGGTGAATCGGGTCACTGATGGCCAGTTTTGCGGTTTCCAGCGATTTTAAAATCCGATGTACAGTGGCTTTGCTTACAGCACATTTTTCAGCGATATCAGTTATGTTATTGATACCTTGCCCCAGGCAGACGAGGATGCTGGCAGCGCGAATAACGGAATTAGAACCGCTCTTAGACCGTTTGGTTGCAATCTTTGTTCTCATATTTTATACTCTTTGTTCTATTTTGCCTTGTTATAACACATTTTTACACGTGTGTCAATTTATTTCTCAAGTAGTAACAGATACATGTTTTTTAGCCTCAATCAAGCTCGGCGGCAAGCTGATTACGCAACCAATTTTAAGAAAATCCAGCAGTTTGGCAAGGTGTTATAACGCCAATTTGTTCCATTTTTAAAGAATATTTTGCAATATAATGAACTTACAATTGTACTGGACTGCCGACCCTAAAAGCCGGTTGAGCTTATTGACAAGCGTGTTAGGTGTGTTATAATGCTAGAAACGCTTTTTCTCATTATTATGTGCCTGTATTAACGTAATATGATATCAGCTAATTGGTACTTTTTTACGCATTGTTGTAAAATTACGAGACGCCAATGAGAACGACTAATAAGCAAGAGCTTCTTTTATATTCAGAGGAAATAATATCATAATTCCAAATAAGTAATAAAGGAGGCACACATTTAAAAAAGAAGTACATTATACGTGATAAAGGAAACTCTCTTTTACTATTTTTCGAGAGAACCGGAATGATAATTTCGAATATCATGAAAAGGAGTGGGTAATTTATGAAGAAAAGTCTATGGATTTTAATCCTGATTTTAGTTATATCATCGTTAGCGATGACGGTTGGTGCATGCGGTGAAGAGGCAACCACGACGACCGGTACGACCACAACCGCAGCCGCCGGCGGCCCCAGATACGGCGGAACCTTGACAATTATCCAGGGAGGGCCACCGACAGGTAACTTCGGCTGCACCTACGAAGAAACCAACGGCGGTGACATTAACACGGCCGACCCGGCGATCGAAACCTTGCTAAGGCTCGACCCGGAAACCCAGCAACCGATTCCGTGGTTAGTCAGCGAGTGGAAAATCGATACGACGAACAATTATCTGGAACTGACACTCGAAAAAGATGTGATGTTCTCTGACGGGACCCCCTTCAACGCCGATGCGGTGAAATACTGTCTTGACCAGTACCGGGAAGGAACCGCCCCCCAGTTAAAGAACATATCGTCAATAGATGTTATTGACGAGTACACCGTCCGGCTGAACGTATCAGAGTGGAAGAGCTACACGATTTCCTGTCTCGCGGCAGCGCCGGGGCGT
This sequence comes from Dehalococcoidales bacterium, assembly GCA_034429595.1. Taxonomy (GTDB): domain Bacteria; phylum Chloroflexota; class Dehalococcoidia; order Dehalococcoidales; family RBG-16-60-22; genus RBG-13-51-18. Next base: position 39,170 of record DAOUGB010000116.1, on the reverse strand, counting down.
ATCGCTTCTCCGACCGCGATGAAAGAGCACGATAATAAATGGCTCTACACTCACCCGATCGGCACCGGACCGTTTGTCATGGTCAGCTGGGACGGTACCCTTATGGAATACGAAAAGAACCCGGACTACTGGCGGGAAGGCCAGCCTTACCTTGACCACGTAACAATTAAATACGTGAACGACACCACAACGGGCCTGATGGATTTCATGGCCGGGAACGCCCAGATAGACCTGTCTATCGCCACCACCTCCGACCAGAAAAAACAAATGGAAGCGGATGGTTATAAATTCTACAACATCGCCGGAGCGGTGCTCTACATGCTGCCCGACAGCGCTAACCCGGATTCCCCGTTTTCAAAACTGAAAGTGCGGCAGGCAGTCGCATATGCCATCAATCGCGACCAGATTCCCCCGATAAACACGATGTATGCCACCGTCAACCAGCTTTCCTACCCCGGTTTTGAATCTTATAATCCTAATGTAGTGGGATATCCTTACAACGTTGAGAAAGCCAAGCAGTTACTATCTGAAGCCGGCTACCCCAATGGCTTTACCACCACAGCATATTATCCCAGCTACGAGGCGAACCTGTACGCAGCGATACAATCATGGCTCGGTACGATAGGTATCAAGGTTGAGCTGCAAGAGATAGACTGGGGCCAGATTATATCCATGTCTAAAGATGGATATAATAACGGTCTCGGGTATTACTACGTGCAAACCAGTCCGGGCGCGGATGTTTCCGAGTGCTTCAAGAGCCAGTTATCACCCGACGGCGCCATGGCCCCGTCCTCTAATGTTATAGCTTATCCGCAGGCTTACATAGACAATCTTAACAAAGCCGTTAACGAGCCTGACGCAACTAAGCGGGCCGCTCTGCTCCAGGAAATGCAGACCATACTCATCGATGAAGAATGTCTGATGATTCCTACTTATGAGACATTGGCCCCCAGTGTCCGGAGCCCCAAGGTCCACAACGCCTATATTTATGAATATAGCGTCACAGCGTGGCATCCAGAAGAAACCTGGTTAGAAGAATAGTTAATCCATGGGTCAAGCCGGGGCAAAGCTCCAGCCCCGGCTTGACCCGATGAAGAGTTAAAATGACTTCATACATTATCAGGCGTCTAATAGAGTGCGTTATCGTGGTTTTGCTGGTGAGTATCGTTACTTTCCTGGTGATACGTCTTTTGCCGGGTAATCCTCTTATGATATACGCGCATTCCAGGAATCTAACCACCCTGACAGAGGAAACCCAAAAAGAGTTGATAGAAAATTTTGGACTCGATAAACCCCTGTTTTTTCAATATACCAGCTGGGTAGGCGGTATATTCCACGGCGATTTCGGGTATTCATATTTCCTCAATGAGTCAGTTGCCGGCGCGCTTAAACAGCGCCTGCCGGTTACCTTGTATCTGGGGATGCTTAGCTTTATCGTCAGCGGAATTCTAGGCCCTGCTCTGGGGACAATCTGCGCTATCAGGCGAGGTAAGTGGATAGACTCATTCATTACCGCAATAGCCAACGTGGGCATCACCGCGCCGACATTCTGGCTTGGCGTCCTGATGATATGGATTTTTGCTTTGAAGTTAAGATGGCTGCCGGTATTGGGTTATGTTTCCCCATTAACGGATTTTTGGTCAAGTTTTAAACACATCATCATGCCGGTTATCTGTTTGTCACTGCCAGCAGTGGCCGGACTGACCCGGCAGACCAGATCGAGCATTCTTGAAGTAGTCCGGCAGGAATACGTCCGGACGGCCTGGTCCAAGGGATTGACCGAGCGGACGGTAGTATTCAAACATATCCTTAAAAACGGTTTTATACCGATCATTACAGTTCTGGGAATGTTTATCGGGAGCATTCTAAGCGGCGCCGTGCTGGTTGAAGTGGTATTCAACATTAATGGCCTCGGGCAGATGATGGTGAACGCCGTTTTTAGCAAAGACTATGTTATCGTCCAGGCCGGTACCATAATCATGGCTTTCGCGGTAGTGCTGGCAAATCTATTGGTGGATATATCCTACGGCTGGTTTGATCCCAGAATTCGTTTTGACTAGGAGATTGAAGATGACAGCCACAAACGAACAAGCCATTGCCAGCATGCCTGAAGTATCGACTCATATCAATGAATTCCGGCGCATCTTAAGGGTCTTCTTCAGCATGAAAGTGGCCGTAGTCGGGTTTGTTATCGTCATGGGATTTATCATACTGGCCATTTTTGCCCCCTGGATAGCCCCGCACGACCCTTACGCGATAGATACGACCCTGCAACTCCGCTCCCCTGATGCAACCAATCTGCTGGGCACCGATACACTGGGCCGGGACATCTTGAGCCGCATTATTTACGGCGCACGGACTTCACTGATAATAGCCGTTTTCTCTATCATCATAGGCAGTTTCATCGGGCAGGTTCTGGGACTGGTGGCAGCCTTTTACCGAGGTAAAGTCTATACCATTATCATGAGAGTAATCGATGCGCAGATGGCTTTTCCCTACATGGTGCTGATGATTGTGATTGCCTCAATGCTGGGCGGAGGCCTGGTAAACGTTATTATCGCCCTTAGTGTGAGCATGATTCCCATATCATGCCGCCTGATATGCGGTCAAGCCCTTTCTATCATGCAGAACGATTATATCCTAGCAGAACGTTCCATGGGCAGCAGCAGCCTGCGGATAATGGTACGGCATGTTTACCCGAACTGCCTGCCTACACTTATCGTGCTGATGACGATTCAGATGGGTGTAGTTATTCTGGGAGAGGCCGGGATGAGCTTTCTCGGCATCGGCATCCAGCCTCCCACAGCCGCCTGGGGCACAATGGTCGCCGAGGGGTATCATTACCTTCTGGCCACCCCCGTGCTGGCGATTGCTCCCGGTATAGCCGTGATGTTACTGGTTTTTGGCTTCAACATGTTTGGAGACGGTTTACGTGATGCCCTCGACCCCAGACTAAGAGGCATGGTATAGCCGGTTAATCTCCAAAGGCTAAATCAATTATCAAACAAGCCGCCAAGGGCTGAAGACAGATAGGGTTAAGTTGTGCCTTATCAGCCCGGATTAAATTCACAGTGCCTTTTGACGCAGGAAGAGAGCGCAGAGAAGAATGGTTGAAGAAACAAAAAAACGGCGAAGAAGCACTCAAACATCAAAGTGGATAGATATAACGATACCGTTACGCGATAATATGGTGCGGGGGCCGGGTGTTGACCCAACGCGCATTACCCGGATCAATGATGTAACAAAGGGCGACCCGGTTACCATGAGTAAAATGACGGTGATATCACACACCGGAACGCATATCGATGCGCCCCTGCATTTCTTCCGGGGCGGGAAGAGTATGGATGATATGCCGCTCGAAGCTTTTGTCGGCCCGGCGCGGGTCATCGAGATTAAAGATAAAGTATCCGTAAAAGTTGATGAGCTTATCCCTTACAATATTCAGAAAGGTGAAAGAATTCTATTCAAGACGCTGAATTCCGACAGGGTCTATAAAACCGATGAGTTTATCGAAGACTATGTCTATATCTCCTCCGAAGCAGCACGTTTCCTGACGGATAAACGTATCAGTATTATCGGCCTGGATTACATATCCATCGGCACCTTCAGTTCCAAAGAAAACATCTTGGAAACGCATGAGGCATTCCTCGGCAATGACATATGGATTATCGAGGGAATTAATCTCGCCGGGGTAAACGCCGGAGATTACGAGCTCGTCTGCCTGCCGATCAAACTGGAGAAGGGCGATGCCAGCCTGGCCCGGGCGATTTTAAGGCCGCTCGATAAGTAAACCCGGCCGCCTACAATTAAGCATCTTTTTTAAGCGGCGGGGGGATTTGAGCCGCCCTATTCCGGGGGCGATTTTATACCCCTATCTGCCGTTTCAACCAGTCCAGAATAATACGCGGGATACGCTCATCAAGCGGCTGGTTAATCATCGTTTTATAATTGGAGATTGAAGCTGCTCCCTTTTCCGTCCTCAACAAGTGGGAGACATCAGGCAAAGCATGGTATTCAAAGGGAGACTTAATTAAATCCGCCATCAATTTAAGGTCTTCCGGATTGACCTGGATATCCTTTGAACCGGTGATAGCCAGAACGGGGGCTTTGATTTCCGGCATATCCTCGCCGGGATTATAGGCGATGAATTCACGCATCCATTTAGCATTGAGCCTGGTAACAAGCTGGACCCGATAGTAATCTTTTTTTGATTTTTTTATTTTGCTTAACTGTTTCCGCTGCGCTTTGGCCACATCAAGGTGCAATAAGTTGATCAGCCATTTATTAAAGCCTTGCATACCTTCCGTTACCTTTAGCGCCTGCCATATCAATGTTTCTTCCGCCAACCTGGCACCGCCAGCCAGCAATACGGCGCCGGCAATATCGGCGCCACCTGCAGCCATGCGTGTGGAAATGTAAGCCCCCTCGCTGTGGCCGACAAGGAACACTTTTTTCGGGTTTATATCCTGCTGTTTTTTTAAATAGGCCAGCGCCGCCGAAGCATCAGAAATATTATCGTAAAAGCCTGTTTCCCAATAATTACCGCCGCTGCCCCCCACACCGCGCTTATCGTACCGCAATGAAGCAATCCCATTGGCAACAAGGAAATCCGCTAAGTCTTTAAAAACATTCAGGCGAAGTTTCTTATGGTTTTCATTCCGGTCAACCTGGCCGGAACCCGGTATGAACAAGACGGCGGGGAAACTGTTCCCGGCATCCGGGACAGCAATCGTGCCGGCTATTGAATTGCTACCTGATTGAAAATATACTTCCTGTTCCATATTAGGTGTCCTTACCTCAATATTCTCCGATTATTGTAGCCTTAAAGAAGGTTTTTAGACAAAATGAGACAAACCGAACCAGAAGATTGGCAAGTTGTATCAGATTTGGTGGCAGCGGCTAGATTTGAACCAGCAACCAAGGGCTGGCGAGATTCACCCGCGAAAGGCCGGCAACCCCCTGCCTCCTTTCTTGCAGATAACAGCTTAACCAATTGCCTCCGTTAAGGGGAATTTAACGTATTAGCGGGGAGAAGGCGTTCGACCTCATCCACCAGTTCTCCGAACCGCGCAATCAGGTTATCGATCACAGCCGGTGAATTCATATCAACACCGGCGTTTTTTATCAGCTCGACCGGGTAATCCGAACCTCCGGCGGCGAGGAAGTCAAGGTAGCGTTCCAAAGCTCCATCTTTCCCGGCAATAATATCGTCAGCAATCTGCCGGGCCGCCGCTGCCGAGGTTGCGTATTTGTAAACGTAAAAGGCACTATAGAAATGCGGGATGCGGCTCCAGCCGGCCGCGCCGACCTCATCAACGGTAAAAGCGGGCCCGAAGTATTTTTTGATCAGTCCCAGCCACAGGCTGTTCAGCGTATCGGGGGAAAGCGGCTCGCCGGATTCCGCTTTTTCATGCGCTATCTGTTCAAATTCACTGTACATGACCTGACCAAAAAACGAGGTCTTGATGTAGTTAAGCTCTTCGAGAAGCAGGTATAATCTCTCTTCATCGGTGGCGGCGTTTTTTATCAGGTAATCCATAACCAGAAATTCATTGGTCATCGAAGCTACTTCCGCGGTAAATATAGTGTAGTCAGCGTTGATATATTCCTGGGCGCGGTTGGAATACAATGTGTTCAGGGAATGACCCATTTCATGCGCTACAGACAAGGCGCTCCACAGAGAGTCATCGTAGTTGAGGAGAATGTACGGATGCGAGGTATAGCTTCCCCATGAAAAACAGCCGGTGTATTTATGGACATCGGGATAGACGTCTATCCAGCGGCTGTTAATGCCGTTAGTAAAATCCGAGACATATGCATCGCCCAGCGGCTTGAGGGCGTCCGCAACCATTCCGGCGGCTTCATCAAAGGACAGGTTCATCTGGTAATCTTTGACCAGGGGCAAGCTTGTATCGTAGCTATGAAGCTCATCGAGTCCCAGGGCATTTTTATAAACGCTAAAGTATCTATGGAGGGAATCAAGATTGTTGTTTGTGGTTTCAATAAGATTATCATAAATACCGCGCGGGAGGTTTTCGCCGGCGAGGGCTTTTTCCAGCGACGAGGTATATTCCCTTGATTCGGCGAAGAAGATATCGGTTTTCACCTGGGCGATGTAGGTGGCCGATAGTGTGTTATTAAACTTCCAGAAGGCTTCCCACATCGCTTCATAGGCAGATTGGCGGTATTCGCGGTCGGGGTCTTCCATGATGGTATCATATGCCGCCCAGTCAAGCGTTATCTCCCGGCCATCTTTGTCCGTAAATTCAGGAAATGTAAAATCAGCATACAATACTTTGTAAAAAATATTCTCCGGAGAGCTTGCCAATTCCGATACGGCCGCCAGCATCTGCTCTTCTTTATCGGAGAGGACGTGTTCCTGGCGGTCCCGTAATGTTTGGAGATAATATCTGTAAGTTACCAATTCAGGTTCGTCCAGGAAAGACCGGAGTACGGATTCGTCCAAAGATAGTATCTCCGGCTCGACAAAGGCGATGGCGCTATTGTATTCCGCCATGAGGGCAGAGGCAATATCCGACAGCTCGGTTGCTTCCGTATCGGTCAGATCAAGGTTGGAAAGGAGGTAAGCGTACACATAGATATTGCTAAATATGATGGATGCCTCGGTATCCAGTTCAAAAAAGGCCTGGAGATCGGCGGCGTTATTCAATTTGCCACTGAATTCTGCCAGAGCCGGGATGTATTCTTCCTGTAGCAGCCGCACATCAGCCTCGAAAGCTTCTCTATTATCGTAGAACGAGGTGAGGTCCCATTTATATTTTTCGGCAACCTGGTTTTCACCGGCTGGCGGTACCGTAACATCGGGTTCAGGCGTCCGGTCACAGCCGGTTAACAGGCCGGACATTATTACCAGGATTGTCAAGAAAATAGAAACCACTCGCCATTTTGCGGTTTTATACATGACAGTCCTCACTTTAGGTTTATTATTGCCATTCTACCATAATTCTAGCCGCGGTATCTGCGGGTGACTGATTTAGCCGGCAATCCCGGTATTATTTGTATGCCGGCCAGATGATCAAGAGGTTGGGGATTTGAACCAGCAACCAAGGGCTGGCGAGATTCACCCGCGAAAGGCAGACAACCCCCTGCCTCCTTTCTTGAGATAGCCAGGCGAGGGGGATGTCTGGACTGGTAACACTGGTTTAAGACGAAGCTATTATCGCGCGGCAGCGCCAAGTAATAAAGTTATCCTATACATCTAAACCCAGGATTATTTTGATTCTTACTACCAACATTCTCCATATCCCTATTCTCCTGAATAGGATTTTCATGAAGGTATCGTTCTTTGTTTTAGGAGGCACCATTACTTTAGCTTTTTCCTGCATGCGGCTGGCATGCGCTGCGCAGGTGGTAACACAATTGCCGCAACCGATACAATGGTCGAGGTTGATAACGGCCTTGCCATCTACCAGAGTGCGGGCATCCATCTGACAGCGTTTAACACAGGTACCGCAACCGGCGCAGACGGAATTATCGACGACGGCATAATAGTTGGTGGCAAAGTGGTCCGACCATTTAGGCGACATTTTTACCGATTTTAGAATTCCGCAGCAATCACCGCAGCAACAACAGATAGCCTCCGGGTGCTTCGAGTTTTCCGGCTGGAGGATGAACCCGGCCTCCTGGGCAGAGTCGAGTATTTTAAAAACCTCTTCCTTGGTGACAAAACGGCCGATACCCATTTCTACATACTGACGGGCGTGATCGGCGCCTATCTGCAGACAGGTCTCGCGGATGGGGCTCTTAGTACACGGATTGCCCCGTTTATCAGCTCCCAGACGGCAGACGCAGGTAGCTACAGCCATCGGGCCGGGCGCTTGCTCTACCAGGTGTCTTACATCATCATAGCTTCCAATGCGTATCTTACCTGTATTAGGAATACTCTTGGCTACCGGAATGGTGCGGAGTTGAGGAATATTTTTAGCGCCTACTTCAAGCGCGCCGAAGGCTTCTTTTACGAATTTTTCATGCTCTTCCTGAATTTCCGGGGTAATCCGGTTGACGGCAAAATCCAGCGTACCGCCAGCCGTAAAGCCAGCATTCATATAATGCTTTTCTTTATACCCCTCGGTATATACCAGCAGGATACCTCGATGCAACATCTCATCCAATTGCTTTGCTAATTCCTGCCGGGAAATGGCCAGCCCGCGCTTACGGGCACGCTTGTAGATACGCTCCAGAGGCTCCAGCTTTAGAGGTGAAAGCATGGTGGCAATTCTGGCTTCTTCAAGGGTATAGAAGAACTTGAGCATTCGTATTTCCGAGCCGGATTTGGTGGCAGGGAAACCTACCGGCCCTTTATCCAGATGCTTTTGCAGGTCCCGATAGACTCGATTTTCACTTTCCATGCTGTCCTTCCTAGCCTAAAAACGCGGCCTTATGCCAAGCGACTATTTTAACCATTTTTCATTTCCTGTTTTTCATTGGATTTTAGGTGACAACCCACAGAAGTCCCGTCTCCCATGGGTTGCCACCAAAGGAAAAAATGAAAAAAATGGGTAAGCAATCTATTTACATCAGTTATTGATTGTTCTCCTTCATGGCAGAAGAAAAAACGGGGTAGGCTGATTTTTCATCAATGTTATCAATGCAATGCAGCAACGGCAAAGCAACCCCGAATGCATCAGCCATTTCCACGGCCAGAGTTTTATCCATAACGCCGGTGTTTTTGACGGAATCAGTCTCACGGTTGGGAGCTGTAACCAGCGGTTGCTGCGATTTGATATTACGGCCAAGATTCTTTAACACCCAGCTATCACCGGTACTTACCTGTATGATTTCAATCATTTTTTCTAAATTCAGACCGGTTTTTAAGCCAAAATCCAGACATTCCCTGGCTACCGCCTCATGACCAATCGACATCAAATCATTAATTATTTTATAAGCCTGGCCGGTGCCGATACTGCCGACATAAAATACGTGTTCCGCAACAGCCTCAAAAATCGGCCAGCATGCCTTGACGGCGTTCTCTTCACCGCCAATCATAAGGGTTAACTCCCGCTCCAGAACAGCTGAAGCGCTCCGACTAATTGCAGCATCAATGACGTTGACCTGTTTCATCAAGGCCCTGGCATATATCCGCGTACATTGTTCCGGGCCGATGGCGCCGGAAATGATAACTGTGGAATTTTCCTTTAAGCTATCCCAAATTCCTGCCTGGCCGGCAAATATCTCGCTGGTAAGAGTAATATCATCGAGAGTGCAGATAATAATCCCATTTTCAGCGGCAAGTTCCTGCAGCGAACCGGCTACAGCCGCTCCTAAAACTTTGGCCGGCTCTATCCGCTCTTTTACCGAATCATAGACGGTAACGGGGATACCCTTTTTTATCAGATTCCTGGCAATGGATATCCCCAGGCTGTCAGTTCCGATAATGCCAATTTTAAAATTTTCCATACTTAACGTACCTCCCAACTCCCCATTTCAATACCTCCGCCGTTAATTACTAAAAGCGGATTAATTATTTTGATTTCCCCCCAAAGCTATTTTCTTTCGGGGCGGCGGGGCTGTGATAACCGGCAAATAAAGCCGGCTTCCTCAGCTCTGCAAAAGCCCAGCGACCACCCTGCTTGGTCAGCGATTTTTTAAATTCCGGCTCCGCATACAGGACGATATCATTGCCCATGACGAAGAAGACCGCCCCGCTGATTTTAGCGGCTGCGCCACAGGCGGCAAGGTTAAGCCTCGGCGATGGCCTGCGCCGGGCACCAGTACTCTTCAGAAACGCAAACGCCGCAGCTCTTACATTTTTTCGGGTCGATTTTCACGTGCCGGAGGGTTAGACCGCCATAATTGCTCGTTTTGACCTGGACAATCGCGTTGTTGGGGCAATTATCGATGCAAAGCCCGCACTTGAGGCATTTATCGGTATTTACTTTATAAACCATGATTATTCGTCTCCTTTTTCATTATTTAGTTAACTGGCGTTACCTATTCTTGAAATTGTGATCCGCTTTAATAGCGCCTGTCCGGGAATTCTTCCTTACTGATTTTAGGGACGATATCTTCCGGAAGTATCTGCCAATAGCCTTTTTCACTGGGCAGCGCACTTTGATGGAATTCCAGGTGTATCCAGGGTTTCCATGTCCGCGCTACATTCCAGGGGCAATGAATGAAGTTAGGCGGAATATAGACGACGGTAGAACGATTAATGACATGTCTTTCCAGCTCCGGTCCCATATAAATTACTACTTCCGCCCCCAGTTCCGAGGGGTCTTCCGGGTTGGTACCGATGTGGAAAAGGATTTCAGCTTCCCGATGGATGTGCGGGGGATGCCCCGACCACCATGCATAGTTTTTGGGATTGGAGAATTCCTGGCCGGGCAGGAAAAAACCGCCGTAATAGGTGTTACAGCCTTTAATCACGCTATCGTCCAGCCAAACGATCGGATTATGTGACTCACTCTCCATTACCTCTCTCGAGCGCTCGTAGGAGTAAAAGTACTTATCGTATTTTCTTTCAGCCATTTTAGCTTTCTCCTTTAAAGAACAACCCTATTTGGATGATTGTTTCCGCTCCATGCTGTGGTCAATTACATGGAACCACTGGACCGGCTTGCCTACTCTTACCAAGCGCAGCGGACAATGCCAGACGCCGGCCGGGACATAGACGATGGTAGGTTTATTGATTTTGTGAACTTCTTCGTTCTCGCCCATGCAGAGTTCCCATTCGGCATCCATATCATCCATGTCATAGGGATTCGACCCCATGAAGAATAGATAATCATCGTATTTGTGGACATGCTTTTTCGGGACGAAGACAAAGGGCTTGAAAAAGTAAGCGGAGATGCCATCAAGGTTGGAGTTTTTGAATTTCTTCTTGGCTTCAATCATGAACATCTGGCCATATCCCTCGAGGAGCTGGGTAGGTTTCTCAATGAACCACTTATCGAACTTGCTAGCCATACAGATATCTCCTTAATTCTTTTAGAGTTACTTTTTCCCCGGACTATTGCCCTGGAATAGTTATTTTGTTTTCTTTTTATCGTAACCGTATTCCTGGAACATAACCGTATCAATTTTAGGAACCACATCCTCGGGCAGTAATTGCCAGTAGTGCTTCTCGGTAACTTCCGGGCCCTGCTCGGCGGTCATAAATATCCAGGAGCGCCAGGTCCTGACCGGCTTCCAGGGGCCGTGGATGAAATTAGGCGGGAGATAAACTACCGTAGAGCGGGTGAAAACATGCCTCTCCATCTCCGCGCCCATATATATCTCAACTTCGCCGCCCAGATCAGAGGGGTCTTCCGGGTTGGTACCGAAATGAAAGAGAATCTGGGCATATTTGTGGATATGCGGCGGGTGGCCAGCGTACCAAGTATATTTACCATCAGGCATGAACCACTTAAAGAAAACCGAGTCCGGGTGTACCCAGCTGGCGGAATATGTAAAGCATCCGGTAAGAGACGGGTTTGTCTTATCACTAAAATGGGCAATGGTAAAGGGTTTTCCCCCTTCTTCCATTTCTTTTTGAGTGCGCTCATATGGTATAAAGTACTTATCATATTTTCTTTCAGCCATTTTGGGGTTCTCCTTCTTAAAATTTACTTAATACCCGATTTGCCGTACAGATTTAGTAGCCCTTATCCGGAAATTCATTCTTATCCATTTGGGCGACGATCTCTTCCGGGAGTATCTGCCAGAAGCGCTTTTCAGTGGCCTTGGGGCTTTGCTGGACTTCTACATGTACCCAGGGGCGCCATGTCCTGACAATATTCCAGGGGCAATGGATGAAGTTAGGCGGTATAAAGACGACGGTGGAGCGGGTGATGACATGTCTTTCCAGTTCCGGGCCCATGTAAATCACTACTTCCGCCCCCAGTTCCGAGGGGTCTTCCGGGTTAGTCCCGATGTGAAAGAGAAGCTCGGCCTCTTTGTGGGTATGCGGCGGGTGGCCTTCCCACCAGACATATTTTTTAGGCGCCGGGTTATCCTGGTGAGGACCGATTAATCCAACGTAATAGAAAAAGGAGCCTTTAATCGTGCTGTCATCCAGCGTCGCAACATTTCCCAGCCATCCGGTTTCCATCTCTTTTGGCGTGCGTTCATAAGATATAAAATATTTATCGTATTTTCTTTCGGCCATAATCGGTCTTTCTCCTTTTAATTTCAATACATAACGGAACTGTACTCACTGCCTGGTAGCAAGTATTAGTTTTCCTTTCCAGCTAAAAGGTTATACTTCGACAATAGCCTGGGCAGGGCACCAGTATTCTTCAGAAACACAGTTTCCGCAGCTGGCGCATTTATCCGGGTCGATTTTTACAGCCTGAAGTATCAGACCGCCATAATTACTCTTTTTTCCCGGGATGATGGCCTTGTTGGGACAACGGTTAATGCATAGCCCGCATTTGAGGCATTTACCAGTATCTATTTTGTAAACCACAGCAATCTTCTCTTTTACTATTAATATCAATGCTAACCATTAATTGTTCGACACAGGTTCAGCAAACACTTTAAATAACCCTTGTTTGGAGATTCGTCTTTATCCTTCCGGGTAATAATCTCTTGTGAGTATCTGCCGGGAACGCTTTTTAACGGGATAAGGCTTTGGTGATTTCACCTGTATATCCAGGATTTCCGGGACACGGCAGGCAACCGCCTGTGATATTCTCCTTTTTTATATTTTATCCAGACCCGCCCGTTCTTAAATTGCGCGTAATTAGAACGGTTTTACTCCTTAATTGCGCCTTTAAGAATGTCAGATATCTGGCTGGCGCTGGCCTTTACCTCACTAATAAGATTAGGTACATTCATTACGATGCGGCTATCAGGTCCTAGTATTCCCAGAGCAACCGGGAAAATATAATTCTTAACCGGGGCCGAAATACCAATCACTCCGGCGACTCTTTCACCATAAGATACCGCATGCCCTTCTTGCTTGATACGTTTTACCTCTGACATTAGTAATTCCTGGTCAGTTTCCGATATATCTATCAAACTCTTGCTTTTAATACCTTGTACTTCTGTTTGCAGTTCCTCATCACTTAACTGCGAAAGCAGTACTTTTGCCGGTGCGCCAACGGATAAAAGCGACCGTGTCCCCGGGCCGCCTTCTATCACTCTAAGCATTTGTTCACTCGGTATTTCATAAAGCGATACATGTTGATATCCAATTAAAGTAGACAGGGTAACAGTCTCTTTAGAAGCTTTGGATAGGCGCTCCATTTCAGGCATAGCACAATTGATCAGGTATTCATGTGTGATTCTTGGATTTGAGACGAGTTTATTAAGTAACGGCCCTAAATAATACCGGTGGTGAACCGCGTCATTAATGGCCATATTTGCCGCTTCTAAAGATTTTAGCAACCTATGTACCGTTGTCTTGTTTATACCGCATTTTTCCGCTATATCGGTTATCGAGTTTATCCCGTTACTCATACAGTCAAGAATAACCGCGGCGCGAGAAATAGAATTAAATTTATTTCTTTCTTTTTTTACTTCAGCTTGTTTTATCATAAATGAAATTATTTTTCCGTTTTTTATTTTATAACATATTTCCTTTATATTGTCAAACAAGCCTCCATATATTATATTAACGAGATAAAATACGAACAATAAAACCGACTGTTTGATCTACTATTAAATAGTTGCACAAATATGTTGTTCCGTTATATAATGCTTTTAACACATAATATTGGAACTATTTTGGAGCTTTTCTTAGAAGCATCCGGTTTCCAGATATAACGTGAACCAACCGGCAATATATTACATACTAATGTAATGCTAATATTGCACCTAAATGTTTCATAACCAGTAATTAACTAAAATTATGAGAGGGGCACAAAATCCATAAAATTAGCTGTCACTTCCTAATAACTGATACTAAAATACCTCTAGAAGGTTGAGACAAGTGCTGGTATTTTTGTTATAATGCTGGTAAGCTTATAACGAAATAATTATTTTATTATTTGACTATGCGACTGTTAAAGGATGATTTGGAAACCTGTAAAGTACGGTTGCAATGAACAAAAACTGCTTAAACCGGTTAATCCGGATTTATAACAAACAGAATAAATCAAATATGGGTATGCTTCATCTTCACTGGCGTACCCGGATAATTAATAGATAAGGAGGTGTATTTTAAATATAAGTTATTCAGGAGAGCTAAAGCCATAGTTCCTAAATATATGAAAGGGAAGTATTAAACCTGATGAGAAAATTTTTATTACCCCTGTTCCTGATTTTGGCAGTAGCCGCAATGCTGCTGGGCGGATGCAACGGAGAGACAACCCCAACAGCCACGACTACTAACGCTCCAACATCAACTGAAACTTCAACAGCAACGGCGACAGATACACCACAATATGGCGGTTATCTAAAAATAATTCAAGGCCCGCCGTCAGGGAATTTTGGTTGTACCTATGAACCTACCATGGGCGGTGATTACCTTGCTGCCGCTCCGTGTATTGAGACTTTGCTCATGACCGATATAAATACCGGCCGTCCGATTCCCTGGTTAGCTTCCGGATGGGAGATTGCCCCGGATAAGAGTTCACTGACTTTAACTCTACAGCAAGGCGTGACATTCTCCGATGGGACTCCCTTCAACGCTGAAGCCGTAAAATACTGCCTCGACCAGTATCGTGCAGGTACCGGCACAGAACTATCCAATGTAACATCTATTGACATCATCGATGAGTATACCGTCCGGGAAAATCTATCAAGCTGGACGAGCTATACCATATCCTGTCTTGCGGTAGGGCCCGGCCGCATAGCTTCTCCCACGGCAATGAAAGAGCACGATAATAAATGGCTCTACACTCACCCGATTGGTACCGGGCCATTTATCATGACCAGCTATGACCAGACTACGATGAAATTCGTAAAGAACCCTAACTACTGGCAGGAGGGTAAACCTTACCTCGATGGTCTCGAGTGGAATTTCGTGAGTGATCAGACGACGGGGCTGATGTCTTTCCAGGCAGGAGAGGCACAAATGAACCTGAACATTTCCAACATCACCCCCGCTCAGGTAGCTGAAATGGAAGCAAAGGGCAACATTTTCACTCTGGTACCGGGTGCTGTAATGTACCTGCTTCCTGATAGCGCCAATCCAGATTCTCCATGGTCGAATCTGAAGGTGCGACAGGCAGCTGTATATGCCATGCAGTCAGAGCAGATTCCTATCATCAAGGGCTACGGCGTCATAGCCGCCCAACAGCTTGCTTACCCCGGTCAGGAGGGTTTTAACCCCAACGTAACAGGCTATCCTTACAATCTAGAAAAAGCCAAGCAATTGATGGCTGAAGCCGGATACGCTGATGGCTTCGATACCACTATCTGGGGTCTGGAAATGGATACAACTCTCTATGCGGCGATACAGAGTTGGTGGTCTGCTATTGGCATCAAGGCCAATATCGAGATCGTCTCCTGGGGTGCCGCTGGACAAATGATATCCCAGCAAGGGTGGAATAACGGCTGTTGCTTCTACTACATGCAGACGGTGCCAGGCGTAGACCCGACCCAGTGCTTTAATACGTTCTTCTCACCGACCGGAAGCATGGCCCCGACCTCGAAGAGCATTATTTACCCGCCGGACTTTGTTTCCGATCTCACCAAGGCCTCGACTGAACCAGATGACGCCACGCGTAACGCTCTTCTCCAGGACATGGAAAAGATAATCGTTGATGATTATTGTCTCTTTGTTCCGATGCATGTAGTCATCACCCCCGGTGTTAATGATGGGACTGTCCATGATTCATTCCTCTATGAAGGCAGTTCTTCTCAATGGCATCCTGAATCAACTTGGCTAAGCAGCAAATAGTTAGTAAATTCTTTGGTCAGGCCGGAGATTTCTCTCCGGCCTGACCGGGTGGGAAATAAACATGGGTTCATATATCGTAAGACGGTTACTCCAATGCGTGATCGTGGTGGTAATAGTTAGTATCGTTACTTTTTTCATCATGCATCTTCTACCCGGCGACCCTCTGGCTGCCTATGTCCACGATAGACAAATAACCAGCCTCACACCGGAAGCCAAACTGGAGTTGGAGAAACAGTTCGGTCTCGATAAATCCATTCCAATGCAATATGTTGCCTGGATGAGCGGCATATTTCACGGAGATTTCGGCTATTCCTTTTTGCTGAATAAATCGGCCGCTCAAGCAATTAAGGAACGCTTCCCGGTTACATTATATTTTGGAATAATCTCGTTTGTAATCAGCGCAGTTCTGGGATCTTTATTAGGTACAATTTGTGCCATAAGACGCGGCAAGTGGATTGATACAACTATCACCGCGCTGGCTAATTTAGGAATTACCATGCCGGCTTTCTGGGTCGGCATATTATTAATATATGTTTTTGCCTTGAAGTTAAGCTGGCTCCCGGTCTTAGGCTTCACTTCACCGCTTGACGATTTCTGGTTAAGTACCAAACAGCTTATTATGCCAGTCATCTGTCTTACCCTGCCGGCGATAGCCGGCCTGACACGGCAGACCCGTTCCAGTGTTCTCAATGTCGTTCACCAGGACTATATCCGGACGGCCTGGTCCAAGGGGCTGCGGGAACGGACGGTAGTGTTCAAGCATATCGTTAAAAACGGCTTTATACCGGTCGTTACAGTTCTGGGGATGATTCTGGGACAGGTCCTTAGCGGCGCAGTGCTTATTGAAACGGTATTTAATATTCCCGGCCTTGGGCAGTTGCTCGTGAGTGCCGTTACGGACAAAGATTACGTGGTCGTCCAGATTGGCACCCTTATCATGGCCTCATCGGTAGTGCTGGCCAACCTGTTGGTAGATATATCCTACGGTTGGTTTGATCCGAGAATACGGTTTAATTAGGAGATTACTATGGTATCTGGGGAAAAAACAGCCATTACCAGCGCAAATGAGGCGCCGCCGCATACCAGCGAATTCCGGCGGTTTATCCGAGTTTTCTTCAGCATGAAATTGGCTGTATTGGGGCTTGTTCTCATAGTTATATTTATTTTTACAGCTATTTTTGCACCTGTATTGGCCCCGTATGACCCTTATGCCATTGACCCGCCGAACCAGCTTCTAAAGCCCAGCTGGAACCATCTTCTGGGTACGGATACGCTGGGCAGGGATACTTTTAGCCGTGTCATGTACGGCGCGCGCACTTCTTTAGTCATTGCCATTTTCTCTATCACCATAGGCAGTTTTATCGGGCAGGTACTGGGGTTGGTGGCTGCCTATTACCGTGGTAAAACTTACACTATCATTATGAGGCTTATTGACGCTCAAATGGCTTTCCCGTATATGGTACTTATGATTATCATTGCCACGGTGCTGGGCGGCGGTCTTAGGAACGTTATCATCGCCCTTAGTATAAGTAATATTCCTGTATCCGCCCGCTTGATGTGCGGGGAAGCCCTATCGATTATGCAAAATGAATATATTATGGCGGAACGCTCTCTGGGCAACAACAACCTGAGTATCATGCTACGGCATGTCTACCCTAACTGCCTCCCGACACTTATTGTGCTGATGACCGTTCAAATGGGGGCGGTTATTCTGGGCGAAGCAGGCTTGAGCTTTCTCGGCCTCGGTATCTCGCCACCTACCGCTGCCTGGGGCAGCATGGTGAGTGAGGGCTATAAATACCTTCTGACAAGCCCGGCACTATCTTTTGCTCCCGGTATCGCGATAATGCTATTAGTCTTCGGCTTCAATATGATGGGAGACGGCCTGCGCGATGCACTCGACCCCAGGCTAAGGGGCTTGTTGTAGCCGGGTGAACCATTAGCAAAATTAAAGATTAAGGAATGTATCAAAGAGAATTGAAAATGGTAAATATTACAGGAAATACCTCCAAACGAATTAGTAATAAAACGTCAGCTTGGATTGATATCACCATACCGTTGCGAGATAATATGCTGCGCGGGCCTGGTGTAGACGCGACACATATAAGACGTATCAATGATGTAGAAAAAGGCGACCCGGTAACCATGAGCGAGATAACCATGATATCGCATACCGGGACGCATATCGATGCTCCGCTCCATTTTTTCCGTGGAGGGAAGACCATGGACGATATGCCTTTGGAATCCTTCATGGGGCCGGCACAGGTTATAGAAATTAAAGATACAACTTCCATAAAAATTGAAGAGCTTGCTGCTTACGATATCCAGAAAGGCGATAGAATTTTATTTAAAACACTGAATTCAGACAAAGCTTACCAGACCGATGATTTTTTTGAAGATTACGTCTACATATCCAATGAGGCATCGCACTACCTGACCGATATAGGCATCAGCATCGTCGGGATAGATTACCTTTCCACCGGCACTTTCAAGTTCAAGGAGAGCATCCTGGAAACCCACGAAACGTTTCTCGGTAATAACATCTGGATTCTGGAATGCATTAATCTGGCCGGGGTAAAGGCCGGCAATTACGAACTCGCCTGCTTACCAATCAAGCTGGAGAAGGGTGACGCCAGCCCGGCCCGCGCTATCATTAGACCTATCTAAAAAACGTGAAACGGCCTATCTTTAAAGATTTTAATATATAATGTTCAAGGAGGATGCCAATGGCAGTAAAAGTCCCACAAGGCTGGTATGACATTTCAGTTCCCATCAAACAGGGTATGGCCTATTTCCCAACCGACCCCGTCCCGCCCAAATATTACCGTTACAATGACCGGGCGTTGGGTTCCATAGTGACCATGTCCATGCTGGAAATAATCTCCCACACCGGGACGCATATTGATTCACCGCTGCACTTCATTCCTGACGGATCAACGATTTCCGATATGCCGCTTGACGCCACCATCGGCCCATGCCGGGTTATTGAAATTAAGAACCAGGAAAAAATCACGGTAGCTGAAATCGAGCCTTATAATATAAAGAAAGGCGAACGGGTGCTCTTCAAGACACGCAATTCGCCGATTGTTTATGAAAGCCCGAAGTTCGTTGAAGACTACGTTTATCTGGACATAGCCGCTGCCGATTACCTGGTGCAAAAAGGTATCATTCTTTTCGGCCTGGATAATATCACCATCGGCTATTGGAAGAACGAAGACAGCGTGGTCAAAACGCATCAGAAACTGCTGGGCGCCGGCATCTATATCCTGGAAAATGCCGCTCTGGGCGGCGTTCCCGCCGGCGACTATGAGTTGATTTGCCTGCCGCTCCTTATGTACCAGGGCGATGCCGGGCCCTCACGCGCTATTCTTAGGCCGCTACGGAAATAACACCCTCATAAAATCTGATGGTGTTAACGTATTAGAACTATTAAAAATAAAAATCAGACTAAAATAAGTATCATGTTTACGTATGATACACTTGAAGGAAAAAATAATTAGCAAGACTTAAAAGAGGAGACCGATGAAAAGTGACGGAGCGAAAATAACAGTCCTGGACCCTCGCGGTCAACCCAGCGGTATCTTCGGGCGGACTGTACCACCCGGTGTACCAATGATGGACTTATTGGACCCATTTGCCCAGCCGCAAGGTGCATTGGAAAAATTGCACATGGCGCCGCGGCTCGATAGCCTCGATGGCAAAACGGTCTACCTGGTGGACACCGGCTTCGCCGGCGGTTACGAATTCCTGGAAGAAGTACAGCAATGGTTTGCCGCCAATAAACCGGCGGTTAAGACCGTCCTGAAGAAGAAAGATGACACTATCTTTCACGATTCCCCGAAGCTGTGGATGGAGCTGAAGGAAAAAGCCGATGCGGTCGTCTTCGGCGTCGGCGGTTGAGACGGCTGTTCGGCGAGTATCGCCGAGTTCAGCCGCAATATGGAAGACCGCGGAATGCCGGCAGCGCCCATTGTCACCGCGCGTTTAGCTAACTATGTTTTAAAGGATGCGGAAAACCACGGCATGCCTTTGCGTTTCATCTTTACTCCTTATCCCGTCGGCTGGGTGCCGCGTGAGACCCTTCACGATTATATCGTCAAGAACATCGACCCTATTACCAACCAGCCGATGATGCAGGAGATAATCGACGCACTTACCATGCCGCTTACCGAGGCGGAAAAGAACCCCGTAATCGTTAAAAAACCGAGGTGGCCGCGTCTCCTGCCCCCGGATACCGAGACCAACCTGCACAATCTTTTCCTCGAAAAAGGCTGGACGGACGGCATGCCCATCTACCTGCCAACGGAAGAGCGCGTTGCCGATATGCTCACCGGCACCGACCACGACCCCAATGAAATCGTCGGGTGCATGTCGGTCACCAACTTTGAGGAAAAACTCGAATACACTGTAGAAAAGGTGGCGGTCAACGCCGTCATGGCCGGCGCACGGCCGGAACATTTCCCGGTCATTCTCGCCCTGGCCGCTTCGCAGCGGCCCTCGATGCCCAGTTCGACAGGCTCCTGGGCCAGCATGGTCGCCATTAACGGGCCTATCCGCAACGAGATTGGCATGAATTGCAGCGGTTATGCTCTCGGCCCCTTGAACTACGCCAACTCGGTCATCGGGAGAGCCTGGACGCTGATGAGTATCAACCTGGGCGATTTGAACATGGCCGATAACTTCACCGGCAGCACCGGCAGCAATTTCAACTATAACAACCTTTGCTTCGGTGAAAACGAAGAAAAAAGCGTCTGGGAGCCATTCCACGTTCAAAAAGGTTTCAAGGCTGAAGAAAGCACGGTCAGCCTCTTCCGTGGTTGGAGTCTCCAGGGTTTCCAGATAGGGTCGGTAAAAGAAATGGCTGAAATGATGTGCGGCGTCTGCTTCCATACCGCCACTTTTTTGCTTGACCCGCTGGCCGCCAAGAAACTTAAAAAGGATGGCTTTACGGACAAAAAAGAATTAGCCGAGTGTATAGCGAAAGAGGCAAAAAAGGCCAGCATTGCCGGGCACCCCTTCGACCCCAAAGCCATCAACTTTTTCGTGGTCGGCGGTGAGTGGAACCCGTTATTCCTGACTACCGACTTCGAGTACCTCCGGACCGAATCTATTGATAAATGGATTCCCAAAGCCGGAATCAAGAAGGATACCCATCCCTTAAGAATGCCTGCCCAGGCAAGTTGCGCTGACGGTTCCTGCGGTTTAAATTATTAGAAAGGAAGGAGTTTATGAAAGATTTCAAAGGTAAAGTAGCTTTTATCACCGGCGGCGCCAGCGGCATCGGGCTGGGGATTGCCAAAGTCTGCGCTAAATACGGCATGAAGGTCATTATTGTAGATATGCGGCAGGAAGCTCTGGACGAAGCGATAGCTTACTTTAAGAAGAACAACTTGCCCGCTCACGCCATCAAACTGGATGTTACCGACCGCGCGGCTTACGTTAAAGCCGCCGACGAAGCGGAAAAGGTCTTCGGGAAAATACATTTGCTGGTCAATAACGCCGGCGTGGGTTCCGGCGGCGGCGCCATAGAGAAATTGACCTACAAAGACTGGGACTACAGCATGGGGGTGAATATCGGCGGGGTTATCAACGGGTGCATGACCATTATCCCGCGCATCATCAAGCACGGTGAAGGCGGCCATATCGTCTCCACATCCTCGACATGCGGTATTATCGGCGCGAGGAACTTCTCCATTTATTGCACCACGAAATTCGCCGTGGCCGGCCTGATGGAGAGCCTGGCTGGCGAGCTCGAGTCCAAGGGCATCGGGGCTTCGGTGCTGATTCCCGGGGCTGTAGCGACAAACCTGGGCCAGACTTCTTTCGCGAACCGACCGGCCCACCTTAGAACCGAAGGTGAGGCACCACCTCCCCCCCCCCCTCCGCCGAAGGCCGGCGAGCCACAGAAGCCGAATTTCATGACCGTGGCGATGGACCCGGTAGAAACAGGCGAGCGCGTGATACGGGGCATTATAAATAACGATATCTTTATCATCACCCATCCGGAGTTCAAAGCCGGCTTTGAAGCCCGTAATAAGGCATTAATGCGGGCAATCCCGGATGAACCGAGGAATGATACGCGCCTGGCTGTTCTCAAGGACCTGGGAGATATATTCTATAACCCGGTTTACGACAGGCAGGAACAGGTAGGCCCGCCGAACTGGGAGTGATTTATGTCATTTTTATATACCAAGGAAAGCTGGAGTACAAGGAGATAGTAAGCGATACGGGGCACCTCCGCTCTATTTCCGATTCTTACGCTATAATATTACGAAGGAGGAAATTATGAAAGATTTTGCGGGAAAAGTAGCGTTTATTACCGGAGGGGCTTCCGGCGCCGGATTAGGCCAGGCAAAGGTGTTTTCCGAGGCTGGCTGCAAGATAGTGATTGCCGATATCCGCCAGGACCACCTCGATGAGGCGAAAGCGTATTTCCAGGATAAAGGGGTGAAAATCCACACGATAAAACTGGATATCACCGACCGTAAAGCGTACGCGGCAGCCGCGGACGAGGTGGAAAAGATATGCGGGGGCCCGCCGCAACTGTTGTTCAACACCGCCGGCGTCAATTCCTTCGGACCGGCGGAAGCCTCAACGTTTGAGGATTATGACTGGATTATCGGCGTCTGCCTCGGCGGCGTCATCAACGGCATGGTAACCTTCGTGCCGCGGATGATAAAAGCCGGCAAGGGCGGCTATATCGCCACCGTCTCTTCATGGGGCGGCTTTATGGGCGGTTCGGGGACAGCCCCCTATTCAGCCGCCAAAGCGGCCGTCAATAACCTCATGGAGAGCTATTACGATGCGCTCAAGCCTTACGGCATCGGCGTATCCTGCCTGTGCCCCGCCAATATCAGAACGAACATTTATGATGCAACCGCGACACGACCCAAGCACTTACAAAATACCGGTTACAATGTCACGAACCAGACGATAGATTTCCTGCGTTCAATTCACGCGCAGGGGATGGACCCGGTGGAGCTGGCGCAAATACTGAAGAAAGGTATCGAGAACGACCAGCTTTATGTAATCCCGTATCCTGACTCCGAGCAGATGCTGAAAGATAACTTCGAGCGGGTTCTCTGTCTGGCTACTCCCGGCGGCTATAAAAAACTGGAGGCCATGCAGAAGAAACGCCAGGAAGAGATGAAAAAACACCAGGGCGGCAATAACCCTTACGAACATGCCGGCGATGTAGGTTTCGGGAAAGCGCGGCAGGACCTGAATTGGGTTAAAGACGCTGCTAAAGCAAAGCCGGAAAAGAAATAAGAAATAATAGCCCGTATGAAAGGAGGAGTATTTTGACAATACAATTACTCGATACTGTAATTAACCCCGAACCGGTGGGGCTGACACTGAATAAGGGCGTTTTCGCCGGGCCGGAAATAGCTAAGGACTCTCTGGCCAAGCGGCTGGACACGCTGGAAGGCAAGACGATTTATCTGGTAGACATCGGCTACGGCGGCAGCTACAAATTCATGCTGGCGGTTGAGCGCTGGTTGAAAAAGAACATGCCGTCCGTCAAAACCGTCCGACGGCGTACACCCAGCACATTTCTCAGTGAAATAGACACGGTACTCTGGGATGATATAAAAGCTAATGGAGATGCCGTCGTCGTCGGGGTGGCGGGCTGAATCGGCTGTGTGTCAGCAGTTGCTGGCGCCGCCATTATACTCGAAGAGAAATACGGGATTCCCACCGCTCCCCTTACGACCGATGCTTTTATCGAAGTCGTCCGGGACGACCGCAAAGCCGGTTACATGCCTTTCCTTTTCACGCCGCACCCGGTCATCGGCATGTCCGACGAAGCCCTCGACGGATACGTGGTCGGCAACAACCCGGATACCGGCCGGCCCGTTATCCAGGACATCATCGATAACTTCACCAAACCCGTAGACCCTAAGAAATTGAAATTCAAGGTCATTCAGACCGAAGATAAAGGCGCGGCCGGGGCTTTCCTGAAACCGGATACCGAAGAGAACCTTCAGCAGTATTTCTACGATAAAGGCTGGACGGACGGGCTGCCAATTATCCTGCCCACCCAGGAACGGGTGCAAAAAATGCTGGCCGGGACATGCGCCAACCCGAATGAAATCGTCGGCGAAATGATGCGGTTCGATATCCGCGGTATGGTCCAGTACACCGTCCAAAATGTGGCGACGCTCGCGGTGATGGCCGGGGCAAAACCGGAATATTTGCCGGTGATACTGGCCACCGCCGCCACCAAGATAGACGCCATCCAGTCTTCCACCTCCAACTGGTCGGCCATGCTGCTGGTCAACGGCCCTATCCGCAATGAGATAGGCATGAACTCCGGCATCGGCGCGCTTTCCCCGATCAATATGGCCAACTCGGTCATCGGCCGGGCCTGGGCGCTGATGTCCTGCTGCTGGGTAGATATGCGGCCCAGGCGGAACATGTGGTCATCCCAGGGGAGCAGCCTGAACTATAATAACAACTGCTGCGCGGAGAACGAGGAGGCCAGCCCGTGGGAGCCTTTCCACGTTCAAAAAGGCTTCCGCCAGGACGAGAGCGTGGTCAGTGTTTTCCGCGGCTGGGTATTCGTGAATAGCGCCGGCACGGCTTCTAAGCGGTCGATAGGTGAGGAAATGTGCCTTAACATGAGCTTTATCCCGCCAACCTCCGCCACGGCTACCATCGTCATGGACCCGCTGATCGCTAAAATGCTCAAGGAGAAAGACGGCTTTGCCACCAAACAGGATTACAGCCGCTGGCTCTCCAAAAACATCAAGATGCCGGCGGAACGGTTCTGGGGATTCGACCATGTGGACTGGATGGTGACACCGCAGGCTAACAAGGGCATCGAGCCTTACGCCTCCTTTAAAAAAGCGGCGCCTGACGAGCTGATCACCCCCTATCACGACCCGGAGAAAATCAATCTTATCGTCGTCGGCGGCGAGACCAACCCGTTATGGAAGTACTCCGAATACGGCCACCACGGCAGTGCCTCCGTCGACCGCTGGCGCCCGGTTAAATCCGGCAGCGTCATCGAATGCAAGGACGGCAAGTGCGGCGTGCCGGACGGCCCGGTAGACTACGACGACTAAGTTTTCACGATTTAAGTATCGTGCGTAAAAAATCATCGCCCGATACTCTGGTAATTATTTGACACCGGAGTATCGGGCGCTTTTATGCGGGATGCGCTTTACAAAAGAGAGGAACTTCTCAACTAACCGTAGAACAGCAGGGCTATCATATATTTCTCGTCTACCAATATACTCCAGGTAACGAACTCGCCGTCATATTTGATAGTGAACGCATTAAAGAAGCTGGCTTCCCCGCGCTCTTTGAAGATACTTTCCGCTTCCTTAAAATCGTCTTCTATTTTCTGGAAATACTCTACCGCTTCCCCGCTTTTCACGTCCGCCTCACTCCCGAACTCATAGATGTTGGTCCATTTTAAAACGCTATTTTCCTCTTTAGTAATGGACGAGCCGTAACATATCAGGCCTGCCGGCCTGGTATCCCGGCTGATTCTGGTCATGATTCCTTCCGGCAGCCTGTCCAGCAGCGCGGCGGCATTTTTATCGTACATGGAGAGTTCATCGCCGCGGATGACTTCCAGATAGTCATCCACATTGCTGTTGTTGGAGCCCCTTATTATCAGACCTTCCATCAGCGCCCAGCCGCCCGTGGCGTTTTGCGGGCTTTTCCACACCTCCACATCCTCGTAGTCCGTATCGCGGTAGGAACCGGCGGCTATCTTGTCCCGGAGCGCCTTAATGTCATAGTCGGCCTTGATAATATCGAGCAGTTCGCCATGAGCAAAATAATCGATGCCGGAGGCCGCTAATCCATAATTATCCTCAAGGAATTGTACTTTCCGCTCGTACCATACTTTATACAGGTCTTCCATGTCCGGGTCGTCGCGAAGCGCGGTCACATCCCAAAACTCGTAATCCTCGTAGTAGACAGGCACCTGCTGCATCATCTCGATGCAGGCTTGCCTCGCCGGTGTCAGCTCCGTTCGAGGTTCGTTAACGCAGCCCGTCAAAGACAGCGAAGCTATCACGACCGCCGCGGTTAGTATTACGCTTCCAGGCTTTTTCATTTCATACCCCCGTTCTAAGGCTCCATCACTATTTCAGGCCATATCTGGACGACCGCTCCGTCTTTCAGGTTGACGAATACTTCAATGCCTTTCAGGGATTGGTCGAGGTATTTCTTCTCGGCCGGGAAGTAAGGAAAATCGCCCGTGAACGGATAAATCTGGTCGAACACGATGTCCATGTTGGCGCCCATCCGGCCCACCGGCCCTCCCTGACTGATGCCGATTCTGGTAATCTCGTATCCCTTCCCTCCCAGCAGGCCTTCCACCGCAGCATCGCCGAGGGCGATTTTTACCGCCCTGTCCTTTTCCGTCGCGGTCAGCTCCGGCATCCCAGAGTCACCCAGCGGGAAAAGATACGTTACCGCTTCCTCATTAAGGTCGATGAAGATATCCAGCGCGCTGGCTTCGATGCCGTCTATCAGGTAAATCTCTTTAAAGACCAGCCTTACCTCGATATCATCGTCGGGCGGCTCGTCAACAGGCCTGACCATATCGGAAGATTTAGTGACTCTCAACGCATACGCCTTACCTTCAATCATCGCCTGCACCCGCGTGTCTTTGAAGGCTATCTCCTGCGCTTTTGCCTGCTCTGCCGCCGTTATCTTCTGCCCCTCGTCGTACTCTGAAGGCGCCGTGCCGGTGGTGAAGATGGCAGTATCTTTATATACGGTCACCTTTTTTATTTTCACGCCTTCGTATTCCTTATACTTGAAAATCAACTCGTTTTCCCCCGGCTTGACGTCATTTATCCCCATGTAATTGTAGTAATGGACTGCCACGCTGGTCGAGGTAACAGACTGCCCGCCCACGCGTATAAACGGCGCGTCGTTTACCTTTTGCACATCGAACGGCACGGAACCCAGCGGGCTGGCTTTGACATCACAGAAACCGCCTCCCGTGTCTTCCTCGAACTCAATGAGGAAATGAAAATCGTACGCATACCAGATGTCCGGCCCCTGGGTGGCGTCATCCGGCAGGGTGTACGCTATCGCCGGACTTGCCGCCTCTTCCCCACCTGCGAGTTCCAGGTCGGAGTAGCCGAGTTGTTCCAGCGTCATCACCGGCGTCTTTTCAGCGTCTCTGATGCGCTCTGTTTCATAATACTCTATCTGCTTGATTTCATCGGTGCCGGTATATTCATACGGCTGCAGTCCGGTATCCGGCTTATTACAACTGGAAATTAACATCGTTACTACCAAAAGGGCAATAGCAACTGACGCCAGTAGTTTCTTCATACCTGCATTAACACCTCCCTGCGGTATTCAGGGCATGGTTTCTCCCCAATCCGGTTATTCTAATGTTTTTCTTATTTTCATAACAACCACTGATAGAACGAGACTGGCTATACCAACAGCTAAACGCTGCCAGTTCCCTCCATAATCCAAAAAAGGAATCGGTAGAGCTGTCAATATGGAAAGGCAGCCGGTTACGAACAGAATCCAAGCCGTAATTGATGCCAAGGCTTTGAAAACAGGTGGCATTTCTCTATCTCCTTCATTTAATGATTTTACCCCGGTAGCTGCTATCAACACTGCCGTCCTCGGAGTCTATAGTTTCAACAAGTTTACGGAATTCTTCCTGGCGCAGCACACCTTGATGCCCCAGATACTTTATCAAGGAGGCAAGGTACAGCCGGAGTTCGCCGTTTTCCTTTTCCAGTTGCGCCACACGACTCTTTAGTGTTATATCTCCTGCCCTGGCTCCGGAATCCAATCTTGTGCGGAGGTCTTCAATTTCTCTTCGCTGGTCCTCGATATCCATTTGCTGGCCCCAGTTACCCAGCAATAACATTCTTCCCCAACCCATTTATCTTCTCCTTTCACTATTGTTCAGTAATTATCCCTGGTTTTTCATTGAATTTTTTCCATACACCGATAAAAATCAATATAGCTCCCGCCAGCTTAATCAGGCCAAGAAAAAGGTTGATACTGGACATTATGATTGATATGTTAACCGAGCTAAAATCTCTCTCCGCGAGAAGGTAAACTACAAAGCCTGATAGACCAATGCTTATAACAGCAGTTACGAGTAACAAACTGGAGCCGATTACTAATAAGCGTGCGGTCATGCCGCCGTTTCTACGCAATAAAACCGAGGACAAGACCACGGCTATAATCCAGATGATAATTTCCGGCACGGCATTAATGAGGCCGCTGATTAATACACCAATCGTCAAAATATCCTCCAATATATTTATTATTCAGTTTCTACTTACTATAATAGCTAACCCCGCCTTCCGTTCCAAACCAGAGATTGCCGCTGCTATCTTCCATGAGGCAATTGACATGGTTGCTGGCTAAGCCGTCTTTAGTAGTAAAAGTATGCCACGAAGTTCCATCAAAATAACTAACGCCTTTATCGGTAATCGCCCAGATATTTTCCTGTTTATCTTCAATTAAACCCGAGACCTGGTAGCCGGCTAAGCCTTCATCAGGAGTGAACGTCCCCCATTTATCACCATCATAACGGTGCAGGCCGCCGCTTTCAGTGTAAAAAGTTGCCATCCACAAATTACCCTGGCTATCCAGTAAAGTGCCGCCCAACCACGGCTGGAAAGGTAACTCATCCGGCAAAGGTTCTATGAGCTTTGCAGCGTCACTGTAATGCAATACGCCACGGTCTTTTGTAACGAACCAGACATCACCATCTTTGCCGGGGAGGATGGCATGAATCATCTCTCCCGTCGTAAACGCCAGCCAGTCCGTACCGTCAAAACGGCAGATTTTATCACCGGCAAACCAGAGGTTCCCTTTACTATCCTGGGCGATATCCGTCACGCTGCTGTTTTCAAGGCCGTCGGCGGCGTTAAAGGTCTTCCAGCTACTGCCATCGAAGCGGCTGACGCCATCAACAGCACCGAGCCATACATTGCCGGAACTATCTTCAAATACAGAAGTTAAGCTATCTCCAATAAAGCTGGCAGCGCCGGGTATAACGTGCCATGCAATGCCATCATAACGGCTGATACCACTATGGCCGACCGCCCAGATATTATCGCGGCTATCAGCCAGCAAAGAGAATATATATTCTCCTGCTTGTACCTCGTCCGGCCCGAATATCATCCAGTTGGAATTGTTATAGCGGCTCACCGAGCCGTCCTGCGTGCCGAACCACATAGCGTGACGGCTGTCTTCCGCCAGCGCAGTAACAGAATTATCAGATAAGCCGCCTTCAGTGATGAATGCCTGCCAGGCGATACCATCAAAACGGATGACGCCTTCCAGAGTGCCAAACCAAAGGATGCCTTTAGCATCTTTGTCTACCGCTCTAACTTCTCCGGTCAGCATTTCTTTATCCGTAAAAGGCCACCACCCACCGCCTTCATAACGACTCAAACCGCTTTCCGTGACGGCGCAGAGAACGCCATTTTTATCCTGGAAAAGCAGTTTTACATGGTTTGACGGCAGGCCGTCTTCCGTTGTGTAATTCCGCCAGGTGTTACCGTCATACCGGACGACAACGTTTTCATACGCCGTAACCCAGATATCGCCGTTGCTGTCCTGGATAATGTTCTGGACGTAAGCCCTGGGAATTTGGGCACTGATATGAAAGGTTTCCCATTTCCCGCCATCGTAACGGCTAACATCACCCAAGCTCCCGACCCAGATATTACCAGCATCATCCTCTATGTAGGCTCTGGCGCCTCCCAGCCCCATCCCATCATCTTCGGTGAATGCCTTCCACCGGCTGCCGTCATAGCGGGTTATGCCATCATGCCGGTTGCTGAACCAGACATTACCCCGGCTATCCGTGAAAATGACATCTACGGTATCAAGTTCGTCTTTCTTATAACTCTTCCATCCGCTTCCGTCATAGCGGCTGACACCCCAATAAGCAGAAACCCAGACATTACCGTCATTATCAGCAGCAATCGTGATTACATCATCGCTTACAAGCCCGTCTTTCTCCGTAAAAGTCTGCCACGAAGTTCCATCAAAGCGGCTGACACCGTCTACAGAACTGGCTACCCAGATGTTGCTCTGCCCATCCTGGATGATTTTTCTGGCCGTATTGCTGGCCAGTCCATCCAGCGTGGTATATCTCTGATAAGTGCCTTCTTCCATATTCCAACGGACTACCCCGCCGGTGGTGGCCACCCAGACTTCATTACCGTTAACCAGTAAGTCAAGCACCTCGTTACCGCTGGAAATAATTTGCCATTTTCCAGTTGTGGCCGCCGAACCGGGAGAAGCTTCTGACGGCGCGGCGGGGTTACAGGCTGCCAGAGTCAGCATTAACGCCAGGCAAATCAATAGGCCGACCGCCGTTTTATTTTTCATGGTTCTCCCCCGTAATTTCATTCACGATTAAATACGGCTGCCAGCATCCGCCGGGTAATTCATTATGCAATTGCCAGGGGATACCTGAAGTCGCTCCATAAATCACGCCGCCTTCGATTGTTGCCTCATCGCCATCACGCAGGACAACATTGCCGGTGCCGTCCAGTACCTCAAAGACACCATTCTCGACCCGCGCCCGGTAATCAGCCGGCCAGAAAACCGTAAATTGCAAAGAGCCTTTATTTTCCTCCGGTTTTTCCTCGACAAAGAAAAACGGGCAGCGTAAAAGCCGCTCGCCGTAACTGGCGATGAATTTGCCTGTCACTTCTTCTTTCAATGAATATGCTCCATTGAGCAGCGGCTTTTTTGTAAAAAAATAAAATTCATGTTCGTTATAAGGAATGACTTCAAGGCTGAATAATTCAGATGAAAAATTAAGGCTTAGCCTTGTCCCTGTACCCTGGAGCCAGAAGTGGCCCTGGCAATCCGGCGGGAGGGGTTCTTTTAACATACGGTTAATATCTTCAACGGGCGCGGAATAACCGCCGCCGCCCATAACCACCTCTTCCCCGACGCGGGCCACCACTTTACCTTCTTTATCAAGTACTTCAATCGTGCCGTTATCGCTATTCAGAAAGTAGTCCGGCTGCCAGATGATAATGCTGTCCCCGATACACAGGTAGCCGTCTTTCAAGGTTAACTCCCCTGTCAGAAGTGCCAGCATATACGTTCCGCTGGCCATTTTCAACTGCGGGAAATATACCGAAGGGTCAGGATTGACCTGGAATGGTACCTCTCGCAGGGGCTCGTAAGTCACGATTACTTCCACAAGGTCGGGGAGATGTGCTTCTGCATCCTGTAAGGTCTGGTAGAAAAGCTCGCTGTCAGTCACGAATACTTCTGCCCGGTTTTCTTTGATATTTATATTAGAGGTACAGAAGAGGTCTAATTCATCAAGGATGCGCATCGCCTCCTGCTGGGCGGCTTTCAGTTCCTCATAAGTAAAGTCAAAAGTGCGCAAATCTATTATCCCGGCTAAATCAGAGCCTGCTTTTACATACTGCTTAATAGTTTCTTCACCGTTATCAGTGAAAGCGATGACAAAACGGGAGCCTTCTTTCCAGCAGCCGGCGAATGTGGCGGTTTCT
Source organism: Dehalococcoidales bacterium (assembly GCA_034429595.1). Classification (GTDB taxonomy): domain Bacteria; phylum Chloroflexota; class Dehalococcoidia; order Dehalococcoidales; family RBG-16-60-22; genus RBG-13-51-18. Next base: position 7,883 of record DAOUGB010000116.1, on the reverse strand, counting down.
TTCTCCTCCAGTACGGCGCCCAGCGAGCCGGCCTGACCAGGAGAGGAGAAAAGACCCGAGGGCTCATTTTCCGCGGCGGGACTTGCGGAGGGCGGCGTTGTTTCTATAGGGTTATCCGGCGAACATGCGGAGGCAATTTGCAGTCCAACCAGCATAACAGCAACTAATATGAATAACTGCTTTTTCATCCTTCCCTCCTTATCAGTTTAGCCTTATGCCCTTCTCTCCCCATAGCAGCTCACCACCGGCGCTGACTTTTTGCACAAAAGCTTTCCCGGAGTTATTTGTCCAGGCAACAACCGCGGCTCCCTGACCATCCGGTACGATGGAATGGCGGGTAAAACCATCTTTGGTAATAGTAACACCATTTTCTTGCCAGAGGGTTTGCCCGTTACTATTCAATTTTTGAACATGGAGGTATTTCCCGTCTTCCCGGAATGAGTAGGATATTAAAACTTCATCCGTACCGCCGCTCACTATCTTTGGATACGGATTAAGTGAAGTAGAGGATACTTTGCCCCCTCCCGCCTGCCAGAGTAAGTTACCATTTTCATCGACTTTCTGGGCGTAGACGCTGGCTTCCCCTGACTCGTCGCGCCTTGTGTCCCTACAGATAACGATAGCCCCACCCGGACCATCTCCAACCAGTGCCGGTTCCATCGGGTGCGCGGTGGAATCGGCTTTAGTAATTTCAAACGGCACGCCGCCGGGCTGCCAGAGGATATTGCCATCGGCATCTATCCTTTGAGCAACCACATCCCACGTCTGCTGGTGCCCTTTTTCCGCGGATGGGTCTTCCGTAACCTGGAACCAGGTCATGATGACGCCGCCAGTCCCGTCGGCAACGGCTTGAAGCGAATCTATCCAGATATCTTTGGGGAATTCGTAAACCGGTATTCCGTTCCCTTGTTCATCTCCCCATAAAGATTCCCCCCGGTCATTTATTCTCTGGGTAAAAAGGCTATCGGTAGATGCAGCCTTACCCGGCTCGCTACCGGTTGGATATTGTGTTTCCTGCCAGACGGTAATTACGCCGCCAGCGCCATCCGGAACCATTTGTAAAGTGTTATCCCGGTACTTGCCACGGGTTACGGTAACTCCCTGTAAGCCCCATGGATAATAACCTTGCGAGTCTACTCTTACGAGAGTCAGGTATGCCGATTCGTCACCAGGGATATTTTCAAGCGGTAAATAATCGAAGGCGATAATAACGCCGCCGGAACCATCGCTTATCATCTGGTCGAAATAGATAAAATCACGCTGCCAGAGTAACTGACCATCAGCGTCAATCCTGGCCAGATGACTCTCCGGGCGGTATCGGTCTTGAGATGGAGCCAGCCAGGCGACGATGCCGCCTCCGGCGTCATCACCGATAACATTAACGCCTGTTAAGCTGAAGTTTTCAGCTTTGCTATCATTCAGGAAAAAGCCCTTTTCTCCCCACAGGCGCTCTCCGCCGGGGCCGATTTTCTGGGCGTAGATATTCTCGCCGGAACTCTCTCCATAGATAACAATTGAGCTGCCGTTACCGCCGCCGGTTACCTTAATACCGTACAATGTTTCCGTATGCGTGCAGCCGGCCAGCAGCAATAAAAACAGACCGATAAGGATAATAAAAACCGCTGTGCCTAAAACATTCTTTCTACCCATGCTTCATTCTCCTATTGAGAAATGCTTTCCTGGTAGACTTCCTGGGTTGCCATAGCAATAGTACGGAGCCTGGCGTAAATATCGTTAAGCGGGGCCGGCATATCCGGATAGGTCTCTCCGTTATCAGGACTCATATAGCCAAAAGTTTTTACCGTCTTGCTCAAATTACCGCTATTTACAGTGATCGTAAAGCCCATATCACTCGAGCTAAAACTGCCGCTTTCGTCTGGTTTGGTCGTATAATTATAATATTCATCCAGCTTGTCCAGGCCGCTATTATTCAGGTAATCCACCAAGCTATCCAATTGCTCCCCGGTGAGTTTACCTGTACGCCAGGTCCTTGTAGCCGGACGCTCCGGCATGGGGAACCGCAATCCTTTTTCTTCTATATAGATAATGCTTCCATCATCATATATAAAGAGTTCGTTATTCGCTCCTCCCATAAGATAGCGGGCCTGCTCGTAGATGACCGGACTACCTTCCGGGATGTTAACTTTATCCTGACCGGGTAAAACCGCTAATACAATCCCGGTCACCACAAGCGCTATCCCCACCACCAGCAGGCCGATTAAAAGCTTCATTTTATTCGTCATCAACATTATCTCCTTAAGGCGGAGTTATGAGGTAATTAGCGGCATAAAGCCGTATGGTTTGCAGGTCTGCAGGAAGGTTGAGGTGCAGCGTGAACTCGCCGATTTCCATATATTCCAGGTGCAGCCCTATCTGCCCGGCGATATGGGCGGCGTCCAGCGTCCAGGCGACAATATTCCCATAATTATCATTCCCTTCAGCCCACAGGGCTATTTCGGTTTGCGCTTTATCCATGTTCTGCACATGGCCGGTAACGATGAGGCAGGTTTCACCTTTTTTTACGGCTGCATCCGGGTGGGAGGGGTTATAATAATCGGCATCAGCCGTTACGGTTTCCGTACGCACGTCCTTCAGGGCAACTTTGGATTTGACGAACTGGTTATCGTGAAGGTAGCTGCCCGGCGTGGGGAGGTAATAGGGAGAAACGTCATGGTAGTCCGTATGCAGCGGGACTTCGTATGTTTCATATACCGGATGAAAAATATAATCGTATTTGCTGCCGATTCCGATAATCGTCTTGAAGCTCTCCGGGAGTTCCTGCTTTTTGTCTTTTGGTACAAGCTCGATAATAACGCTGCCTTCGCCTCCCTGCACCTCCGGCGCTCCGTACTTGGTGGCCCCGATGTGTACAAACGTGTCGAACGCCTCGTCCGACGCGGTATGCAAGGTTGTGATATATGACTCCGGTTTGGGATTGCCCTGGGGGTAATCCGAGGTGATACCGGTTACCTCCCAACCCTGGGGAATACCAAAGCCGATACCACCCCAATCAGCAGCATCTATCTCTACCCAGGCGGTTATTTGAACACGGCGGTCTTCTGGTTTTTCCATATCGCCCCGGACAAAGATAGTACCCCGGACGCACGTATCCAGGCTGACATTGGCCGCGCTCAAGTAAAATTCCTTGTAATTAATGACATCATTGTTTGAAGAATAACCGGGGATAATAGGGTTATGGCAGGAAACCAGCATCAGGCTGAACAGCAGAATTGCAGGTAAAACCAAAAATATCAGCTTTTTCATTTGTCTCCTTGAATAGTCCTATTCTATGATTATTTCTATCCAGCCGCTGCCGTAGAAGCCATTTTCAAAAGTCTGGGCAAAGCGCAGGTAATAAGCGCCGGGGTCGAGTTCCGGCGCCGCACTGATGACGAGGTCTAAATTATAGGTAGCGTTAGGGTAAGCCGTGAATTCGGGAGGGTCAAGGTAAGCGTCCAGCCCTTCCGGCCAGGGCAGCGGCATTTCCCCATATTCTCTATCGACGTAAACAAAGCTGCCGGAGAACGAGCCGGGGCCGTCCTTTCTTGTTTCCAGGGTGACGGGGAGCCGCAGCGTCTCACCGGCTTTTAGATGTATTTCCGATTCATATTGCAGTATAGCATCGAAGAAATGAGAGTAGCCGGGTACGGTACCAAGATTGCCGCTTTCGATGAAATTGAGGATATACATCTCATCGGTTTCATCGCCCAGTGTGGCTACCGCCGATATCCGGTTATTGCCTTCTTTAAGCGTCACCTGGGTTTTGAAGTAGCCGTATTCACTTACCGGGACATCTTTACCGTTCACCTTAACGCTTGCCTCCGGTTTGTTCACCGTGCCGGATACGGTCATCGATTCTTTAGTATAATCTACGCCCGGCTCGGTCCCGGCGTTGAGAGAAATAACCAGCGGCGGCGTGAAATAAACGGAAACGGTCTCAACATCCTTCTTGGTATCATTGAGCGCAATAACCTCGATAGTATATTCACCGGTATCGCTGTTCAGTTGGGCATAATCCAGCACAACGTTGCCCTGGAAGCTGCCGTCGGGCGATACCACCGCCTCGATGCCATTTACCAACACCGTTGCGTCGGGGTCATCGACCGTCCCGGTCACCGGCAACACATTTATTCTCTGTTCCGAACCGTTAAGCGGAGATGTTACCGTAAGCTCCGGTTCGGAAGCGAAGTTAATAAGCGGCGGAGCATATTCAATATCTATAGTTTCCACGGTGCGGTCATCACCCCTGAAGGCCGTGGCTTCGATATGGTTCGTACCTTTTTCCAGGGGCACGTAGGCATAAAAAGCGCCGCTCGCAGTAACCCAAGCGGGCATGAAATGAAAATTAACCGGGTCACTTTCCCCACCCCCTGAAATTACCCAGACCATAACGCGGGACTCCGCGTCCGAGACCGTGCCGGTTATTTTTACCATGTCTATTTTTGCATTATAACCGTCATCCGGTGTATTTATGTCTACAGCCAGCGGCACCGGCGCTTGATAAACAACCTCACGCGTATCGGTAGCCGTCTGGCCGCCAAGTGTAGCAACGGCGGTCAAAATATTCACGCCCTCTGCCAAATCAAGTGTAACCAGAATAAATCCATCATTGCCGACATCCGCCTTCTGCCCGTTGATAGCGACCCCGGCATGGGGGTCGGAAACGCGGCCGCCAATCCTGGCCGGCGATACCGTCAGCCAGTCCTTGCCCGGCTCAAAGTCCAGGCTGATGCTGACATGCAGATCAAGATTGTAATCCACCGTAACGGTTTTGGTTACTTCCTCACCGCCGCTGGCAGCCATGATATGTATTTCATTCTTTCCCTCGTTAAGCACGATGTAATCGCTCTCAAAACTGCCGTCCGGTTCTACCCTCGCATAGCCTTCATTTTCAATACTTACCACGGCGCTGGACGGAGAAACCATGCCCCGTATCCTGATAAATCCCCACTCCGTCTCTTTATTATCAACCGGCGATGTAATCTCCAAAGTAAGCGGCCCGGCAGTTGTCCTCGTTTGTGAAGGTTCTGAAATAATAGCAGACCGGGTTGGCGCCAGTGAGGTTCCCTGATTTTCCGCTGTTTCCTTCGGCTGGCAGCCGGCAATTATCGGAAGCGCAAGCAGCAGTAATGCCATAATCGTTAAGAGTTTATTCATCTCACTCCTCAATTATTAATTCAACTGTATCTCTGACTCTATATAGCTCTTCCAGCCATTTATAATCTACAGACAGATAAAACAGGAAGCTCAATTCCAGCTAGCTGCGAATTATCAGCCGCCTGGAATTCCCCCTAACTGTATAAAACGTAATAAATGTTAAAATGATAGTATTCCCGCCAATTTTTTGTATTGTTTATTCTGCGCTAATGGAGCAGGCTATTTTCTTCAGTTCTTCCTCATCAAGATTTTCTGAAAGGAATCCGGTGATGGCATAATAAAGACCATCTTGTTCCCAGCTAAAAGTCAGTTTATCATACGCTGGCGAATCGGATGGGGCAGCCGGTGTAAATTTCCTCTCCGCTGGTTGGCCGCACAGGTCAACCGGTTCACTGCCGCCAATAACAAATGACTGTGTGGCCTGTATTATCAAAAACATCGTCTGCCCGTCTTCATGGCTGTAGGTCCGCTGGACCTGGGTGTTATTGAATTTCGGCGCCATCTCTGAAGGTAATCCGGCGCCGGAAATAGAAATCATATATTTACCCGGCTTAAAATCATCCGGCAAGTAAGCGGGTACGGCCACGGTAAAACCGGCGATTTTAGATGCTACCTCCACCGATGCCACATTGGCAACGCCTCTTTCCTCCAATAATTTTATCTCGTCTTCCGTAAGGCCCAGTCCTTCATAGCCGGTTTCTTCCGCTGGCGCTACCGACGCTTCATCCGCAAGCGGCGAAGTTATTTCCGATGGTTCTACTTCCTGCGGGTTACAGGCAATTAGCGTTAGGGATAATACCAGCACAAAGAACAATCCCAAGCTTAAAGCACTCTTTTTCACTGAAAATTTCTCCCCCTTCCATCAAATCACTGTTTTATAAAGCTAATTATGGGACTATGGTGTCAGCCATGACTAAACAAATAAAGTTTACCAGATGATAAACCAGCATTAGCGAACAGAGAACCATGCCGGTAACCGGCACCCAGCGCCGTTTCACTCCCCTCCTGACATCCATTATCCCGATAATCAGCCCCAAAGCAGGAGGAATTAAAGCTATAATCTGGTCTCCCAGCCCCACCGGCCACGCATACAGCCTGCCATATAATGAGAGGATGCCCAATACGATTGTAACTACTCCAGCGGCGGCTCCGGCCGGTTTGTTTTTTAAAGCAAGCCCGGCAATAACGAGGACTCCCAGTAACGCCAGCAAAGGATTCAGGTAACTGTAGATTAACTCACTCCAATTCAGAACAAGCATCACGGCGGACGGCCAGGCTATGCCAAGCACCTCATTTTCATCCAGGTCAACCGTGACAAACCATTTTTTATCGCCGGACTCTATCGTCACTTCCCCCAATATTTCAACAAACCCTTCTTTTGTTACCTTACCATCCGGGCCGGTCACTTCTTGAATGTTGACACTATGGAAGATAGAAACGTCATCGAATATGCCACCATCGGACAGGAGGTCCTGCACTCTAGGGTCAGCCCCGGCGATTTCAATCACTCTCTGTTCGTCCATCGCGGTCAACTCGGGAACATGGACGCGCACGATATCGGTTATTACTTTTTTCTTTAAGTCAACTTCAGCGGCAGCCGCTCTTGTCTCCGTTTTAACCAGCACCACCAATACATCTCCTTCATTACCGATTACCTTAGTCGTTACTTCCACATCTTCTACCTGTTCACCATCAAAAAACGACTGTATTTCCGGGCTATTGCGGATAATAGACGCCGCGGCAGTTTCCGGTGTGATAAAGCTCCAGGGTTGCACCACCAGCAGCACAGCTAGAACAATTATTGCCACGCCAATAGCCAGAGAAGGACGTCCCCATCGCCACAAGGCATTCCCATGTATATTTGCCTTGATTTTACTGATAGTGGCTTCCCGTATATCCGGTTCCCCCGGCACCGCCTTGAGTGAAGACAATAACCTGCCTGACGCAGTAAAATCGGCAAGGGTAGCGGCGCATGTGGCGCAACCATCCAGATGCTCTTCGATAAATTCCTTTTGTGTTCTTGGGAGTTCACCATCGGCATATGCCGAAAGTAATTCTTCTAAATCTTTGCAATTCATACTCTTCCGCCGCCTCCTCGGTTATAGCTTTCGATAAATATTTTCCTTCCCCTGGCCACACGTTTCCTAACCGCTTCTTCCGAGATGCCAAGGGTTTCAGCTATCTCTCTATATTTGAATCCTTCCACGAAGTGCAGCACTACACAGGTACGTTGGTCTTCCGGTATTTCGTACAGGGCTTCCTTGATCGCCGCAGACTCGCCCGGGAAATCATGCTGATGCTTTGCCGCTGTTATATTCTTTTCTTTTAAAGTAAAGGGGATAAAAGACAGCAGTTTCTTGTGCCGGTGATGCTGTAATGCATTATTAGTAGCTATACGGTAAAGCCAGGCTTTAAAGGAGAGTTCCGCATGGGTTTTTAAGATACCCTTATAGGCTTGAATAAAAGTGTCCTGCGCCAGGTCTTTAGCCAACTCATTATCTCCGGTCAGCCGGTAAAGATAACGGATGATAGGACTTTGGTAGTGCTCTACTATTTCCGCGAATGCATCAACTTCACCGGCTCTAACTAGGGCGATTACCTGCGATTCTTCCAAAAACTGCAACTCCTTTAGCACCTTTATATATTACAATGCATAAGGAATGCAAAACCGGACAAGAAATCTGTGGGGATTTGTTCGGGCACATTTTACTTTATACGCGAACCGT
>DAOUGB010000115.1:0-4625 GCA_034429595.1 Dehalococcoidales bacterium | reverse complement strand
CTGCTTTTGCCTGCTTTCCGGACCTGCACCGTCTCCGGCGCATGTTTTAACAAAATATTCCAGCAATGCGGGACGGCTCGCCAAATGCAGATGGACATAGCTCGCCAGCACCCGGCCTTTCTGAAAACCTTCCTCTTCCGAAACAACGGTCCGGCGTTTTTTAGCGCTGTAGACCGAACGCCAGCCGTCGATTCCCTCGGAGCCCGTGAGAATTTGAGAGTAGTGAAACTCATGCCCCCTGGCCATGCTGCCCCTCTTTCCCCAGAGGGAATCCTCCTTCAGGAAGACTTCCGTGTAAGCCAGCGACTGGATGCGATGATGCATCCGGGTTTTCGCCGGCAGCAGCCCGGTCATCGGGTAAACGGTTCCATCGGCTTTTTCCAGGGATTGACACAGATACATGAGGCCGCCGCATTCGGCGTATACCGGCCGGCCGCTTTGGGCGAATCGTTTGACGGCAGCACGCATCGCCGTATTTACCGACAAATTCGCCGCCATTTCCTCGGGATAGCCGCCGCCGAAATAGAGAGCGTCGAGACCGTCGGGCAAACAACTGTCGGTCACAGGAGAAAAGCGGACAAGCTCGCAGCCGCGGAACTCCAGTTCATCCAAGAAATCCTGGTAGTAAAAATGAAAGGCGGCGTCGCAGGCAACCCCCAAACGCGCCCTTCGGGGAAGAGCCTGTTTTACTGGAGGATTGGCGGACAGGGGCGGGGCCGTGTCCGCCAGTTTGATAAAATCTTCGCAAAGGGCATGTTGTTCAAATATAGTGGCCAGTTTTTCTAATATCGGCGGTGAGAGATTTTTACCATCGACCGTAACCGATCCTGAATTCCGGCGGGGAAGTTTGGGCAGCGCGCCCCAGGGAATTGCTGCTACAAGGGGTGGAAGCGAAGCGGTCTCCAATGCCTGCTTCAGGAACAGCGCATGGTTTTCGGAGGAGCAGCGGTTGGCTATAACACCACCTATTTTAACTCTCCTGTCGAAGGTGGCATAACCCTTCACTGTCGCAGCCAGGCTTCTGGCCACTCCATGGGCATCGACTGCAAGAACCACGGGAGCCTTCAGCCAGGCGGCAATTTCAGCCGTGCTTCCCTTCAGGCTGTTTATCCTGGCTCCATCGAAAAGCCCCATGACACCCTCAATCACAGCAACATCGGCATCGGCAGTGACGCGGGCGAACAGGTTTTCTACGTATTTATGTCCCATCATCCAGCCGTCAAGATTGTAGCAGGGTCTCCCCGAAGCAACGGCAAGGTATACAGGGTCAAGAAAATCGGGGCCGACCTTAAAGGTCTGAACACGAAATCCCTGACGTCGAAGGGCGACCACGAGAGCAAGGGTGAGAGCGGTTTTGCCGAGACCGCCGTGCGTTCCTCCAATGATGAGTCTGGGACAAGAAATTTTCACTTTTTAAATCCCATGCCTGTTTGCACACTTTTCTTAAACCCGTTTTGCTTACCCAGCGCTTCCACAACCGCCTCATAGACCGCCTTGCCCATTAGTCCGCCGATCCGGCTGTGGCCGCCGGGATAGGTAACCAGCGGTCCCGATGAACCTGAAACAATAATAATACCGTCGGTTCCTGTGCCCGTAGCCTGCGCATTTTTCGTGTAGGTGCTGGGGACATGCAGATCTTCCAGCGCGGCAGTCTTTGCTTCTGTCGCCGTTATGACGGCCCTCACCATGCCGCCGTCGGTAACACGGGCATTAGTGAGAAGGATAATGTTGATCGTTCCCGGTTTGGATTCCTGAGACGCTGACGGTGTACCCGACGCGGGGTCTGCTTCCACGTAACTTCCTTCATCTACGCCGGTTCTGACGGCATTGCCTTTCGCCCCGGCAGTGACCAGGACGGTGACAACAAATGGATGGTGCGCTTTTGTCACCACAGCCAGATTGTCCATATCAGCCGACGTGCCCATCATGGCCAGATTTTCCATGCCAAGCCCGCAGTTGTGGGCCGTTCTTTTCTTGATATCCTGCATATAAACTTTTGCACCCATTTTGTGACCCGTTTTCATGGTGTCACCACTGCAATTCCATAACTGTGGATGCGCGGAATGATTGGCGACGACCTTTGTATTCAGAACGCCGTCATTGGTGGAAAGGATGCGCCTTTCCCGAGGAAATTGAACAACAAGTGTTTTTTCCCAGAGACCGTTGGGGTTGGATCGGACAATAGCCGCCCGCGCCTTGAGATCCTTAGGCAGAGCAATTTCTTCAGCTGCTGCAAAAGAAGGAATAAGAAAAATTGCCAGCAATAAAATTATCCGTTTCATATTCATGAAGTATCCTCTTATTTATGTCCCTGTATTCTATGATTAGCGACAGCCGAACAATCGCGGCGGTGTTTTGCCGACGCCGCCGCGATCCGGTTCCGCCGTGTTAAAAAATCCACTTGACCCCGCCAATGACTGACCTGCCCGGCATGGGATAGCCCAGAACATACTCGTATCCCCTGTCGAAAAGATTCTCGACGGAAAGCATCAATTCAATATTTTTGACCGGTCTGTATGCACCCTTCAAACTGAAAACGGCGAATCCACCTTTATTTATAACCCGCCCGTAAGTCGCAGAAGTGGTGTTATAGTCGGTGACATCTTCATGGCCGACATAGTTGGCGATAAGCCTTGCATCCCATTTCTCCTGACCCGCTCTCAGACCGAAAGCGCCGTTCCATTTCGGCGTATAGGTGAGGGTTGTATCCGCCGCACCCTGATTCTCCTGCTTATACGTAAACTTATAAGTTATATTGGTGAACGGTTCCAGAATTACCGGCCAGCCGAGGGCGGCCCCTATATCAAAGGCGGCGTTCAACTCAACACCCTGAATAGTTGCGCCGGGAATATTTTTGTAGGTGTACACCGCCCGTGCGGTGTCGTAGTAGCCGACTATCTTGTCGTCGAATTCCGTGTGAAAATAGGCGCAGTCCGCTCGGAACGGCCCTTTTGAGTAGTCTAATCCGGCATCATAGGTGATGCTCTTTTCCGGATCCAGATTCGGATTGCCGACATAATGCGTTCCCCAGGACATGTAATCCGCGGCCAGTTCCAGAGGTGCGGGAGCCCGGAAAGCCGTGCCGACATTGCCTTTGAAACTCAGATCATTGGTCATCTTATAGACCAGACCGCCCCGCGCCGTCACCTGGTCCAGATGCTCTTTTCTGGTGCCAGCGGAAAGTCCCTCTGTCGCCAGCATTTCATTTTCGAAGTAGTCATAGCGCAGACCGGCGCTGACAAGAAGTCTTTTATTAAGGAGGCTGAGTCTGGCTTCGGTAAACAATCCATAACTGTCATATTTGGAATCAGGGTAATAGGGCGCTCCCTCGTTGCTGCGGCCGACGGACTTTATTCTGTCCCACTGACCACCAATGATGATTCTGTGGTCGCCGATCGCGAAGTTCTTTTGCAGGTTCACCCCCTGGGTATAGATATTGGCGTCGTAAATCGAGGAATTTCCCGGTCCCGAGATCATGCCGCCGTGCGATACGTCGCTATTCTTGACATAGTAATACTTTGCGCTGAACGTCCCGGCTTTGTAATTGACATCGAAGCTGTTTCTCTCTTTGTCGGTATAGTTGTCAGGATCAGGATCGTATATGCCGCCTGAGTTTCCCATATCCCATCCTTTCCAGTGCTGATATCCGACGGACACATGATGGTCATCAAATAATTTATATCCCAGACGGGCGGAAACGGTCTCGTCATCGTAGCCCGAGTTGTTGATTGTACCATAATCCTTAGTTTTGTAGTCGTCGCGTGCAGACCTGCTGGCGGCGACATAATAATCAAAGCGATTCGCTTCCCCGTTTATTTCAGCCTGCGCTTTCCAGTAATTCCAGGAACCTAACTCGCCGCCCACGGAGGCGTGAAACCCGCCGCGTCCCTTCTTGGTAATAATGTTGATTACACCTCCCATGGCGGAAGAACCGTAGAGGACCGATGCCGGGCCTTTGACAATTTCTATTCTTTCCACGTTGTCGGTGGGTATCGCCGCAAGGTTTACTGTTCCGGCGTTGCTGCCGTTGACAAGAACGAGCACCCGGCTCTTCTCCGGGTTAAACATATCTGTCTGTAGTCCCCTCACTTCCACCATGCTGGCCAGACCGCCGTTATATTTCTGGACATGGCCGACTCCGGACTCGACTATAAGATCGGCTGCATTCTTCGCATTGGAGTTCTTGATATCCTCGGCGCTCATAATCTGCACCGCGGCGGAAACATCCCTTTTGCTTTCCTCGGTTTTTGTAGCCGTCACCACAATATCATCTATCTTGGCGATCTTTTTCTCTTCTTTCGGGGCGACGGAAGACTCTTCGGCAAACGCGCTGATCGCCAGGCATAAACATACAAACATTAAAAAAAAGGCTGGATATTTAAATGATATTAAACAACTTCTCCTTCTCCTCTTCATTTTTTCTTTTTCCTCCCTCGAGAATAATTGGCTATAATGCAAAGCAAGTGACCGATTTCCTCATAAGGTAAAGAGCGGCATCTTTCTTTGCAGATTCGCGGCATGGATAGGTTTTCCGGCTTCGGGCTCGCATCTACTTGCCCGCCTTCCCATCCCGACGGCATTCCGTCATGAACAGTGGCTTGATATCGGGCTTTCGTTCCCTTCAC
>DAOUGB010000114.1:0-5143 GCA_034429595.1 Dehalococcoidales bacterium | reverse complement strand
TGGCCCGTTCCTTGCGTTTGAGGCCAAACGGGGGCCGGCATGCGTGGCGATTCCTGGCCGCCCCTTCGGCCGATGGTCAAACGGCGCCCGGGGCGGGGTTCGTTCGGTGTGGTGCAAAACCGCGCGCTGCGGTGCCTGAAACGGTGCAAAAATGCCGGCGGTGGTGCAGGCCTACCCGCCCCCGGTGCGGCCGGGAACGGGGCAAAACCAGTGCAAGATCGGAGGAAAAGAGGGGTTATTGGTTGCGGCAGTTGTTAAGAAGTTCGCGCAACATCATGTACATCCAGACTTCACCGCATGAAGTTTTACCGTCATGAACGCCGGGGCTTGTAAGTGTTTTGCTACCCATATTGAACGGGCATTCACCGCATGATACTTCCAAACATATGATTTTCATCGACATATCATAAAGTTTTTCAACCATTTCCATCTCTTTTTCAAGATTTTTAAGTTGCTCGTTTACCATGTTCTTACACCTTCCTACACATACTATGTAGGTTACTCTACTATATAATGTTATTGTTCTGCATGAAAGCCGGACGAAAAAGAGGGGTTATTGGTTGCGGTAGTTGTTAAGAAGTTCTCGCAACATCGCACTTAAACACGCTTCACCGCATGAACTTTTCCCACCATGAACGGGTGGACATGAAAGTGTTTTGTAGCCAAGATTGAACGGGCATTCCCCGCAGGATACGCAGGAGCATCTACTTTTCAGCGTCATTTCATAAAGTTTTTCAACCATTTCCATCTCTTTTTCAAGATTTTTAAGTTGCTCGTTTACCATGTTCTTACACCTACTTTTACTTACTCCATCACAAACTGAATATAGCGGTCGGCAGACGTGGTTATAATCATACGCGCGTTGTATACATCGGCGCAAGCGTGGATATGCTCTACTTCCGACCATCTTATTTCAAAAAGTGACGTTGTCATAACAACTATATATCCGGCTTTGGTATCCACAATATCAACATGATACAGGCATTTTAATGCGTCTTTCTGTCGGAGCAATACCGTGGATAAGCATTTCGCGCACTTTTCGGATAACATAAAAGTGTATACGTCTTAATGTTATAAAACAGTATCTAAAAAATATTGGGGTCATGCCCGGAGGGTGTATTTACAGGCATGATAAACCGTGGTACAAGGACGCTGAACGGGTGAGTTATGAGGTAGTTATGATGCAATAATCACCTCCGGGCATCCGTTCGCGATAACCAGCGCGCGCTCTACTCTCCGGCACGAGCGACGATATAGCGCGGCAATCAGCGCGGTTTCGGGTTGCTGCGGCGGTATCTCCTGCTTGATACGGAGGTTATCACCCTTGACGGTGACGGTATACCGGAACACGAGGGTTTCTTCTTCCATCAGAGAAGCACCCCCACAATTAGCCCCAAAAGGCCAAAGACGATACCATTCTTGATAAGAAGGCTGTCCATCTTTTCAAGGACGCGCGCGGCGGTTTCGCGCGGTATCTCTTCCTGCAAAAGAAGTTTATACATGGGGCCGCCTCATGCCAGCGTGTAGAACGTGCGGCCGTTGTTTGACGCGCGCTGTTCGACGGTGCAGAGCACCTCCACATTGAGCGCGCCGGTGCCGTCGCCGTATTTGTCGAGGAGTGCTTTGCACTGATTGACGACGACGCCGGAATTACTGTATAGCGCGACTGGCTCACCTTCGAGGTTGCGCGCCTCGATGGTCACGTATTCAGAGTCATACTTGGCGCTCTTTCGGACGGCGCAACCGACAATTGAGAACGTCATCCCCGGCGCGATAGGGCTGCGGGGCGTGTCGTCGGTGATGCCGGTTTCGACAAAGGTCATTTTCTTCTGACTCATTCGTGCTCACCTTCCGGCGCGATGGTTTCGGACTGCTCCGACGCGGCTTCCTCCGGCGCGGCTTCCTGCTTGGCGAGGATACGGGCAACCTCCGCTAACTGCTCCGGGGTTGCACCCTTGAGCATGTCCTTTACCGTCGCTTTGGTCGGCTTTTCGGTCAGCCTTTCGGTGAGGTAGGTCATGCTCTCCTGCACCTTTCTGATGCGGTTTGCGGCCGCGTCAATCTCGCGCTTGTTACCGCAGACGCGGGGAATCACCGATGCGATACCATCGAGGAGTTTTTCAGCCTCCCGAATGTTTGCGAGAAGCGCGGCGCGCTCCTGCTCCGGCATTTCGATTTTTGCCATACTCTATAGTTGGTTTTACCCTAATATATACTTACTGTTTTGCATATTATCCAATTATTATAATGCAATTTGTATAAGTGACCCCTATTAGCATCTCTCTATATATTAATTGCTCTATATACTATATCGGGAGAGTGAATACGTATGGGTTTCCTGAAGAATCTTAGGAACCGGATGTTCAACCCCTATGAAGCCGCTGTCAATGCTATGCGTGCCGAGAAGGGGCGTCAGATGAACGAGCATGGTGCTATCGACGTGCGCGCCATCGTACTTATCGGCGTTTCCGCGTTCATTACGGCCGCGTTCCTTCCTCCGGCGCTTGTGGCGCTCAATTCCGCAAACACCACCGGCATGGGAACGACCGAACTCGCCGTATACGGTATTATCGGAACTATCATTCTCATTGTGGTAATCCTCGGATACCTTAAGATGGTGGATTAAAATGTCCACCATTTTAACCGCTTCGTATCTCTCTTCTTTGGTGATTCTATGACAAAATTTGCACTGTTAGCGTTAGTGATTTTGGTTGCCGGGGCGCTATTTATCCCGGCGGTATCGGCAGATGAAATTCTTTACGATGAAGATTTAGTTCAATATATTGATACGTCGTTTACGGACACGAAAAGCAGTTTTGGGGATGCAGGTGCCGGTATATCAAACGCGCTATATTTTGACCATATAGAGCGTTATCCTGCCTTATCGTATGTCATAATCACCGTTGCAGGCAACGAATTTACAGATTTAGATTTAGGCAGAACTGAATTTACGTATCAGTACAAAGGCATTAATAAGCCCGGAGTTGTATACAAATCACAAACCACAACGCCATTGGGTAGTATTACATCTACGCGGCTAACCTTATTCTTAAACGAATGGGATATAGGCACTGATTCGGGCAAACAATACATAACGCTGCCCATTCGGAATTATGCTACTGCGTTAAAAGGTCTTCAGGGCACTTCTGATGTATATTGGGGGCAGGCATCTAGCAATTTTGGCCCACCAGGCAGTTTTTCGTATACAGTATCGTCTGCAATACCGTGGAAAAATCATATAAAAATTATAGAAGAATCGCAACCGCATGGTTACAACATCAATCTTGAGCGTACGATATTAGGTGATATGTATACTTCAACGATTAACTGTAGTTTAGACGATACGGTAATATTTAGTAACAGTGAACATGGAGCAGGTTTTAATATCTGGTATCCATATGGCGATATTGATAAGGTCACAGTAATCAATCCACAGGGGTTGGAATACATATATAATTTGTTTGGAGCAGAACCGGAAGAACCGGAGGATACACCCATCCGGATAGGAACCGTAACCATGACGGATCATAACGGTACGTCGATTACAGGTTTTGAAGTGACGGCGATTAATGTCTATACTGATGAAGAATATACCGTTACGACAGAAACAGACGTTGCCGTCATGACCCTACCGATGGACCGAACAATTACCCTGCGGAACCCTCAAACCGGAGAATACGAAGAGACTACAGTTGGATATTACCGCATCTTTGGTCAATCGCCCGGTTATAAAATGCTTCTTGAGGATGGTATACAGGTTGCCGTAATGCCTGAAAGGTACTCGTCGTATCAACTCTGTGATATATTGGTAACCTCCGAGAGCGGATACCTCAGCGGGCAACATAAGTTTCAAATTCGGTCACGTTCGGATAACAGTATCCTGCAAACCGGCACCATCAGTGCTAAATCCGCAACTACCGGACAGTGGTACAATACGACTGTAAGCGGCGGTATTGCTACGCTCGTTCTGCCATACGATACGTCAAACACTATATCAGAATATGCCGGTAACTACTATGTCTACGCGACAAGCCCGGGATATGTGGATAGCGATTACGGTACGCAAATTGTTGTTATGCCGCATACGGCCTCCGAGATAAATACCGTTCTGCTTACTCCTATCGGCGGCATTCCTCCGGCCGGGAACGTGACCCTCCGTATACAGGTGTTTTCAGAGACTGGCCCGGGCGTGAATAATGCAGAGATATTCATTGCCGGAGTGCTCGGTGAAGGTTCCTCCGTGTGGGATACATATACTGCGTCGTCGACCGGCTATCTGTCGGTTTCCGTCCCGGGGAACTCTACGTATGACATTGTAGCATCCGGTGCCGGATACTACGATAGCGCGCGGCGCGTCGAGGTCTTTACGCAAGACCCGGCTCTCATAGAGATAAAACTCTACCTCTCCGGCGCGCCTACCCTTGAGCCGACCACTCAGCCTACCGGATGGCCTACCGCATGGCCGACCCCGACCCCGACCGCGACAACGACCCCCGGCGGATCGTTCATCGACCAGAGCGCGCAAGCGGTTGCTACGTTTATGGGTGTATCGTTTGATGTTGGTAAAACTGCTCTCGGTCTATTTATTACGTCGACGGTAGGATACACCACGGCGCGGAAATTACGCGGCGGTGCTCCAGAATTTGGTATCGGCATGCTTGCGGGCGCGGTGCTATGTGTCGCTTTTGGTCTACTCCCGATACAGATGTTTGTCGTTCTGTTTATCGGCGTCGGTGCTCTGCTTGGGTATCGGTATATGGGTGGCGGAGGCGGTAGGTGATGGAGGATACGCGCCTTCTGGTGGGGTTGGTTCTCTCCCTGCTTATCTCTTCACTCTGTATATCGTTTATCACCGATACGGAGGCAGCGGAATTAGGGAATACCATCCTCTACAAGCCGGTCGACCTTGACTTCGGGAACGACAACATTACAGAACTGTATGCAGTCAAAGCGTATGAGGTAGTTACCGGCGGTTGGACCCCAACCGCTACCGGCTTGACCTCTTCGGAGGCCGGGGAGAACGTCATCTATCTTCTGGTGATGAGTGCCGGAAGTGGTCGGTTTGATAACCATTACGCTCTCCATAATCCGGACGGCCGGGACTATAAACTCGTCATCAGGGATACCAGCCTATGGAGGGATT
>DAOUGB010000113.1:0-36667 GCA_034429595.1 Dehalococcoidales bacterium | reverse complement strand
TCGCACCAGAGAAGGCACGGGACCAGGTGGGGGAGATGCGCCGAGCGCTGGCCGAGAGCGAGCTGGAGCGGCAGCGGTTGCAGACGGAGGTGTCCCGGTATCGGGGGATGGTAGCATCGGCACGGCAACGGCTGGAGAAACCGAAACAAGCGGAGTTGGTGGAAAACTAAAGTACAATGTTGTTTTATCTGTGCATATATGTATAAATAGAACCGCCGCCGGTTGTTAGCGCAACCGGACGGCGGCGGGTGAGGGCCACGGTAGGCCACTCGACACCACGATAAACCTACCACGTCCCTTACCCAGTTGTAAAGGCACACGGTGCCCTGGGAGGGGAACTTGCAAGACAAATCATTACACGAATCAGCAGACATGATTTATGGCCGTCTATTGGAATCTGTGCACATCACGGGTTATACGATGGAGCGGGCCTGCATAGGGCTTGAATGGTTACTTGAAGATAATCGATGGCAAAAAGTCGGCGACGGATTCAGTGATATTAATGATTTTGCCCTCAGTATAGATCTTTCGCAATTCAAAATAGCTGTTGATAGACGCAAGAAATTGTCACGCCGTTTTGAAGAATTACAGGCAACTCAGCGAGCTACGGCTCATGCGCTGGGAGTAAATCATGCAACCATTGCAAGGGATCTTGGTGCAAATGCACCAAGACCTACTATACAGCATAAGCAATTAGAAGCCATTTCTGGTGCAAGTGCACCAATTATCCGTCCCAATCCATTAGTCGTGTCCGGTTCGGAGGTGGCGAGGGAATCCGAAAAGAAGGTAGTAACGGCGGCAACCCGAGAACGTGGCGAACGTGAGCGCAGCGAACAGCTGCACCAGAAAACTAAGACCGTCAAGGGTCTGCACCGTGGTGACTTCCGAAAGTTAAGTCCGCAATTAATCCCTGACGAGTCGGTCCATCTTATTTTAACTGATCCTCCCTATGATGCTGGGTCGGTGCGACTATTTGATGATGCAGCACGGGAAGCCGCACGAATCCTACGACCTGGCGGGAGCATGCTCGTCTATTCGGGACAGAAGTACCTATTTGAAGTAGGCGAGGAATTACAGAGACATCTTCGTTACTGGTGGACAATCTGTCTACAGCATTCTGGAGATGCAAACCTTCTTCGGAAACTCGGCGTCCGTGCGAATTGGAAACCAATCATATGGATGGTTAAGGGTACTCGGGGAGATGTCTCTCGTATTCTTGGTGACGTAATTATCGGCGGTGGCCGGGAGAAGGATGCTCATGAATGGCAACAGGCGGAAGAGGAAGCCGCACTCCTTATTGAATCATTCACCGAAGCAGGTGAAACGGTAGTCGATTTTTTTGCGGGGAGTTGCACGACTGGCAAAGCGGCGGAAAAACTTGGCAGAAAATGGGTTGGATTTGAAATAGATGAAACAACCGTAGCCGAAGCACAAAGGCGGCTTGCGGGATGACGAGGGGATTCGCACGAAGAGTAGAATGTCCCATTTGCCATGCTTCAATAACAATGGAATCTGATTTTCAGCGCTGGGTTAGAAACAATCCGAGAATGCGGTCGGACCTTGGCTTGGGTGTAGACGATATTGATTCCGATCCGGAAATCATGCTTTTCCATCGATTCAAAAGAAGCAAAACCGGTAGGGATATCCAACTAATGATGTTGGTAGAACACAAGGAACATGGCGCAAATCTATCTGATTCTCAAAGGGATTCACTCTACATGTTAAATCAAGTTATCCGCAATCGTAGAGAAACACCTACAAAGAAAAAGATGCATGAAGCCAGTGGCTATGCTCCACGGAAGGTTTGGTCCACCAGGAATAACAGATATGTCAATTTCTGGGTGTTCGGCATCCATGTTCTTCGTTTCGAAAATACAGACCCTATCAATTCTAAATGGATTGAATGGGATAAAGAACAAATAAACATTTCCATGCTGGAAAGCATTCTTATGATGAATGTCGATCCGGATACTTTGAAACCAATAGATGAACTATTCCGTGTACATCACTTACGCATGAGTCAACCAGAATTAGGAATAGCGTAATGAGGGAGAACTGATGCCACGCAAACGCATGATTGACCCCGGCATATGGGACAGTGTGCAGGCCATGTCACTGACTCCGGCGCAGTTCAAAACATACATCTACTTGATTTCATGCGCCGACGATGAAGGACGGCTGAAATACACGCCATCCATGTACAAGGCTCGCATCTACCCATTTAACGGACCCACCCAGGAAGAGTTTGACAAGGACATGGCGAGGCTTGAGGAAATCGGGTTAGTCGTGCGGTATGAAGTAGACGGCACCGAATACCTTTACCACCCGAACTGGAACCGCTACCAAAAGATAAACCGTCCCACACCATCGTATTTCCCACCGCCGCCGGATGGAATGAGTACTCACGGAGTACTCACTGAGGACTCACGCCTAATAGAAGAGAATAGAAAAGAAGAGAATAGAAATACCACTGCAATGAGTGCTCACGCACTCAAGAAACCATATGCGGAGAATGTGCTGCTCACCGTCGAAGAGTACGAACGGCTATGCAAGAACTACGGCGGCGAGATGGCCGACAAACTTGTGGCCACTTTGAACTCCGCAAAGGCGGCAAAAGGCTACAAGTACAAGTCGGACTACCACGCCATTCTTAACTGGGTTGTCGAGAAATGCGGTGCGGTGCCACGAGCGAAACCACCGCCAAAAGGCTGGGAGTGTCCACACTGCAAGGTCGTCAACACGCACACCGGGAGCGTGTGCCTGGCCTGCAAGCGCGATAGAGACGAGGAGGTGCCATGACTGCCACGTTACGTTTTTCACTACCCGACGACCGCGAGGAGTGGGAGGCCGCACAGCAAGGCATGTCGCTGCGGCTGGTGGTCACCGACTTTGACAACTGGTTGCGTGGGGAAGTGAAGTACAAGGAGCACACCGAGGAGCGGGAAGAAGTGCTGGAGGAGGTGCGGGACAAACTGCACGAGATGTTGAGCGAGGAAGGCATAGCGCTGTGGTAACTGGGGGGGTTGTTTGACTGCTAACTACGGGGAGGGGTTGAACGTGGAATGGACGGAGTTTGAATACAACAAGATAGCCGAGATAAAAGCGAGGCATAAGCAAGGGCTTGGTCAGCAGTATAAGAAAACCGGTAGTAAGATTCGGGCGATACTGAGACTCGCCGATTCGGGATTGTCTATCGAGCAGATAATGAGGTTGCTTCATGTCGGGAAAAAGAAAGTTCTCGGCGCGATGAAACCGCAAGATGAACGGTTTAACCAACCGACTTACGTGGCGCACTATTATTTTGCTAGCCGTGGGATAAGTCATAGTTCAAGGAGGAACCATGTCGCTGCTTATTTTTGACTTCGGGTCCGGTGAGACTTGCAAGAACGACAAGCACTACGTCAAGCGCATGATTGACGAGTTGCTCAAGATAAAGACTGGCCGGCATGAGGTGATGATCAAGTGGCAACTGTTCGTCAGTGTGCCGGCACCCGTGAAGGCGCTTGACCATGACGTATTTGATTTCGCTTTCAAATATGCCATGGGACGGGACGTGCTCACGTTCGCATCGGTCTTTGACAAACCGTCACTTGATTTCCTGCTTGGCTATCAAGGATTGGGTTTGACGGCGGTGAAGATAGCCTGCCGGCCATATCTGTACCCGATGATTACGCAAATCCCGGACGGCCTACAAGTGTTCGTTAGCATACCCGACCCGAACTGGCGGCAGTTTATTCCGCAGATGTGGCCGGTGAAACGGTTCGGTTTCTTGTGTTGCGTGCCGGACTACCCGGCGAACCAGACGGTGTACGAGACGATGTTCGGCGGCACGTTGTCGGGGGGGATTAGTGACCACTCGCCGGACCTGCGACTATTCGGGGAGTACGAGCCGTGGGTATACGAGCGGCACTACAAACTACCGGATTCCACCGGCTTGGATGCCGGAGTGTTTGCAAGCACACCGGAGCAGTTGAAGGAGTTGTTCCGTGAAGATTGAACTGCGGCCTTTATCCTCGGACGACATGGAGGATATCCGCTTATGGCGCAACGCATCCATGGAAACGCTCCGCACGCCGTACATGCTCACCGAAAAACAACAAGATGATTACTATCGCACCGTGATTTGTAATCGCTATAGCACCACGCGCTATTGGGGTCTGTGGTGGGACTGTGGAGATTTAGAACCAGAACGCTGTATGCACTTTGCCGGCATGGGAGGCATCGAGAACATCCAGTGGGAGAACCGGCTCGGGGAGATATCGCTACTGATATCACCGTACCACCGGGGGAAGGGATTGGGTCGAGCGGCGGTAGACGCCATTCTCGACCAAGCCTTCAACTATCTCAACCTTGATGGGGTATGGGGTGAGTGTTACTTCTCCTGTCCGGCCACGGAGTTCTGGCGCAAACTGGTGACGGAACGCCACGGCTACCTGACAACCTTACCCAACCGCAAGTTTTACAACGGCCAGTATCACTCCTCGCTGTACTTCCACTTTTACCGCAACTCCAGATTAGTACCCGACAATCGGATTCCCAAGGAATATGGCGATGCGTAGTCTTGCGGTGATTCCTGCTCGCGGCGGTAGCCGGCGCATCCCGTATAAGAACATCCGGCCATTCTTCGACAAACCGGTGATTGACTACACCATCGAGGCGGCTAAGACTACCGGATTGTTTGAGCGCATGATTGTCTCCACGGACGACAACCGCATCGGCGGACATGTATCAAAGTTGGGGTGCATCTACTACAAGCGGCCTGCGGAGCTGGCGCTCGACCATGTGCCGATGGTGGACGTGGTGATTGACGTGTTGCGGGCCGAGGGGTCGGCGGGACTGCAATACGACTACGTGTGTATGCTCTATGCCTGCTCGCCGTTTATCAAGTCAGAATCCATCGTAGAAGGCTACAAACTGCTTGGCAAAGGGTTTGATGTAGCGTGTCCGGTGTTCCGAGGACCGCACCTGGAGCGTGCGCTCTTGCGCCGGGGGGATAGGATGTTGAGCCGGTTCCCGGAGTACGACGAGGAGCGGAGCAACATGTGGCCGGATTCCTACTACCACGCCGGCCAGTTTTTCTGGGCGCGCCGGACCACCTTACTTGTTCACCATACCTTCATGCAAGAGAACATGGCCGGGGTGATTATACCGGAACCAGAGGCGGTGGATATCGACGAGCCGGAGGACTGGGGTCTGGCCGAGTTCAAGTATCAGATGCTAAGGGGGAAGGCATGATAGACCTTGTGGCGCTCATCATTAGTTGCATCGAAACCATTAACGAAATCTCCGAGGACAAACACTGGACGCTGCTCACTCCCGATACCGGCATCATGGACCACGACCATGGTCAAGTGATGGACTCGATGGATTTCGTGCGGCTAGTGATACTCGTCGAGGACGGGATATTCAAGCAGACCGGCAAGGTGGTGAAACTACTTACCAGTGGCCGGGTGTTCACTCGGGGTGATAATCCATTCCGCACAATCGGGACGATGGCAGAGTACATAGGAGGTTTACTGTGACCATCCTCATTACTGGCACCACTCGCGGCATCGGTGAGGCACTTGCCGCACACTATCTTTCACTCGGCCATGATGTTATCGGCTGCGGCCGTACACAAGTCGGCATGGGGGATTACCGGGTTTGCGACGTAGGGAACGAGGAAGATGTTACCCGCCTGGCCGAGTACGTGCGGAAGGAATACGGCAACCTTGACGTACTGATTAACAACGCCGGCGCGGCGTGCATGAATCACTTCCTCACGACTCCTATCTGGTCGATAGAGAACGTGCTCCACGCTAACTTTTACGGCACGGTGTTCATGTGCCAGACATTCGCACGTATCCTGCGCGGCGGCCACGGACGGATAGTCAACTTCACCTCGGCGGCGGTCCCGTGGAACCTACCCGGGGAAGCGGTGTATGCGGCAAGCAAGGCGGCGGTGGAATCGCTTACCCGCACTCTTGCCTTTGAGTTTGCGCCGCTTGGAATCACCGTCAACGCCGTGGGGCCGACACCCACGCCGACGGCGCTATTGGGGAAGATGCCGCAAGATAAGATAGACGCACTCCTTGCGCGGCAAGCCATCCCCCGTATGGCAACCATGGAGGATATCGTCAACGTGGTGGACTTCTTCGTGCGAGCGGAGAGCGACTACGTGACGGGACAAGTGATCTATTTGGGGGGAGTGTCGTGACAGCGGCATGCTCAAATTGCGGAAGAGTACATGATCGTTTTGACAAGAGATTTTGGATGATAACAACTCCGACGGGTGGCCGTTGTTCCACGATGTGTCGGAAATGTTGGCAGAGCAGAAGGGCGGCGAAGATTAGGGCTAATCCAAGGAAAAGGATAGCCGCCTTGTGGTATACGCACAGAAAACAGTGTAAGCAATCTGGGATTCCTTTTTCAGTCAGCAAAGAAGAACTCATACAGAAAGTCGAGCAGACGGATTACTGCGAATTATGCGGAACAAGGCTCGAAAAGAAGCCAGGCTTTACCGAGACGCAATATCAGATCGATAGGCGTATACCCAATCTTGGTTATGTTCTGGAAAACATCGGCATTCTATGTCGAAAGTGCAATCGCATGAAATCCGATGCAACACTGGAATGGGCTAAAAAACTACTTGGCTATCTTGAGGGTGCATCATGATAATCCCTATCCGCTCTGAGTGGTCCGAGGGGTCCGTGGCGCAGCTCCAGCACTCCTTAACCTACGGCAATATCGTTGTCCCCTTGTCTCCCACCACCCGAGGAGTGCAGGAGAAGTTATCTATCATCGACAAAGCCGTGATGGAGAATCATCCGGCCATTCAATCACTGGGAGGCCACCCCGGCTTTGTCCTTTTCACCTCCGGGACCACGGGAGCGCCGAAAGCCGCTCTGCATGACTTCATCCGCTTCTCTTCCAAGTTCCACGGGGGTAAACCATACCGCACCATCATGTTCTTAATGTTCGACCACATCGGCGGCTGGAATACCCTATTCTATACCCTCTCTGCCGGAGGAGTACCCATATACATCGAGGACCGTCAGCCGGATACCGTGTGCGCCGCAATCGAGCGGGAGAAGGCTGACCTACTTCCTACAACGCCGACTTTCCTTCGGATGCTCCTGTATTCGCAAGCCTACAAAAGGCACGACCTATCAAGTCTAAAGGTGGTGACGTATGGTACAGAACCGATGCCGCAAGCAACCCTCCAAGCCTGCCGCGAAATCCTCCCGCAAGTCAACTTCAAGCAAACCTACGGACTCTCGGAGGTCGGCATACTCGGCACTCAATCTGAGACATCTGATTCGGTGTGGGTCAAAGTGGGAGGCCACGGATACGAAACTGAAATCCGGGAGGGTATCCTTTGGGTTAACTCTGCAACTTCTATGCTTGGATACCTTAATGCGCCTTCTCCATTCGATTCTAACGGGTGGTATTGTACTGGAGATAGGGTTGAGAAGCGGGGAGAATACTTACACTTTCTGGGTCGAGAATCAGAGGCTATTAATGTCGGGGGTGTTAAAGTCTCCCCCGTGGAAGTGGAATCCGTCCTGCTTGAGATACCTGGTGTCCGTGATGCTGTCGTCTATGGCGAAGAAAATCCGCTTATGGGTCAAGCCGTGGCGGCCAAAGTGGCCGGGGAGATAACAGAGAGTGAAATCATTAGATATTGCAGAAGTAAACTCAACAAGTGGGAGTGTCCGGTCAGAGTCGAAATCGTCCAAGATTTGCCGCCTACCGAACGCTATAAAAAGTCGCATCCCGTCTGATTGCATCCTACTGGTAGCTTCGGACACCATCCCCTGGCTGTACGAAGGCGAGGAGGGTGATGTCCTGAATGACTTCATCGATGAGCTACAAGAGATGGTTTACAAGGGTACGCTCATGTTCCCTACCTACAACTGGGACTACTGCAAGGGCGAGCCATTTGATATCGCACGGACGCCGAGCCGCACCGGGGCGCTCGGGGCCATGGCGCTGCGCCGGAGTGATTTCGAGCGGACACAGCACCCTATCTACTCGTTCGCCGTGTGGGGAGTGCAGAAAGCCTACTTGTGCGGCCTGACAAACAAGAAATCTTTTGGGTGGGATTCACCGTTCGGCGTTATCGACATGATGCTTCTGGTGAACATCGACGCGCAGCACTCCTTGACCTTCGCGCACCATGTAGAGCAGATTCTGCAAGTGCCGTGGAGGTGGGAAAAAGACTTCGGCGGGTACTCCATGTACGTGCGTCAAGATGGGGTGGAAACGGACCTGTTCGAGTTCGATCGGGGATTCGATAAGTATGGGGAGTTCCGGTTACTGGACATGGCCGAAGTGTTCCACTCCATCAAGCAGTCCATCCTACTGAACGGCGGGAAGATAACGCATACCGATAGCCATAGCGAGCTTGAGAAAAAGTTTGACAAACTATGGCCTTACTGCCGCTCTTTAACCGGGTTGGGGTCCAGAGTCACGCACCGGATGTTGTCGGGTATCGCGCCGCTTGAGACACATGAGGTGTCGAGCGGCACTAAGGTCTATGACTGGTATGTCCCCAAAGAGTGGACATATCATCAAGCGACGATATACGGACCCGATGGCCGGGTATGGATAGATGCCAAGGATAACAACCTTCACGTCGTAGGATACTCCGAGCCATTCTACGGGGAGCTGGACAAGGGAGAACTGGAGAAACACCTCCATATCGGGCCGGAAGCCTACCCGTACGCCATCCCGTACGTTACAAGCTACTACAAGCCGGCGTGGGGATTCTGCATATCCTACAATCAACACTTGCAAATGAAGCCGGGCAAGTATCGGGTGGTCATGGACACGGAGTTGAAAGACGGCTCGATGACCTACTCGGACTTGGTGATACCTGGAAAAACCGACAAGGAGATATGGTTTTCAACCTATACTTGCCACCCGTCGATGGCGAATAACGAACTAAGCGGACCCCTGGCGCTGGCGTTCCTTGCCAAGAAGATGTTGGCCGATGAGTTTGACCGACGGTTCACCTATCGGTTCATATTCGTGCCAGAGACGATAGGATGCCTTGCCTATTTATCCGAGCATGAGGAGGCCATTAAGAAGTGCATCGGCGGGTATGAGGTGACGTGCTGCGGGAGCCGTGCGCCGCTCCAATACAAGCGCACTCGGTGGGG
This sequence comes from Dehalococcoidales bacterium, assembly GCA_034429595.1. Taxonomy (GTDB): domain Bacteria; phylum Chloroflexota; class Dehalococcoidia; order Dehalococcoidales; family RBG-16-60-22; genus RBG-13-51-18. The sequence goes on along the minus strand of DAOUGB010000113.1, from coordinate 27,524 downwards.
AGTGCATGAAACCGACGAGGTGGCCGAGTATCTAATTCACGGCCTTGTGCGAGACTACTTCCCAAACCGGGGAGCGGATGAGCGGCACTACAACTCGCCGGCTATCGACCTACCCATCGGCTGTATCATGCGCTCCGCGCCGGGGGAATATCCCGAATACCACACCTCGATGGACAATAAGTCCTTCATATCCTTCGAGAACCTACAAGAAACCATCGACACCTTGTACCGCATCGTGCAGATATGGGAAGGCAACCGGTGTTTCCAGAGCATGTACGGCCATGGGGAGCCGATGCTGGGCCGGCGGGGGTTGTACGAGTTCCCCGGCCAGGTAACCGCCATGCGGTGGGTGTTATCCAGACCTTGCAATTTATTACAAGTTGCGGAGGACAGCGGCATACCGTTTGAGGATATCCAGCGGGCGGCGGAAATACTGGAAAAGCATGGATTGATTGAGGAGATAGGGGCCGAATGAATGAGTGGCGAGGAGTTCTACTTACTCTTTGCTACTCACCATGAATTGCGTAAACAGTTAATTTTATCAGTTAATCGATTTACAAAACCCATACATTGTCAGAAGGATTTACTTGCAAGCGCATGGATAGCAATTTCTATGGCAGATTCGGGGCTAACTGATAGTTATTATTATGCATTAGGTTGTCTTTATGCTGAATTATGCTATAGGCGTCGATATTGGGCCTATAGTGCAAAAAAGAAAAATACAGAAATACAAAGGACGTGCCGGAGAAGAAGATATTTTATACGTACCCGGAAAAATAATTTATAAAACATGTCACCAATCATGGTGTAAATGTGATATAATTAAATCTACGGGCGTGCAAGAGTGTGCGCCGGGTGGATAAAGAAGCTTCCCAGTGGCCTTGTTTGCGCTCCAACGGGGACCTTCTCTGCTTTAGGCTGCACGGCACTCTCACGCCTGTTTTTTTGTACTCGACGGACCCCGAGTATGGGTCCATTACATAGCCGGGCGGCGGGCTATCCCTCCTCCCCCTCCCGCCCGGCGTCTTATTGCATGATACAGCCTGAAGATGAAATAACCGGCGGCCAGTGGTTCCCTTTCACGCAAAATATGAGAATAGCTTGCTGCGACTGTGGGCTAGTACATACTATTGAGGTAAAGAAAACCAAGGGGGGCCGGTATTGGATGCGTATGTGGCGTGACAACCGCAGCACGGCCGCCACAAGGCGATATAACAAGTTTAATAAGCGATAAGAAGGGAGCCATGGAAGTCAAACTAAAAATCAAAGTCAAGGACGTTGAGATTGAGTTGAGCAAAAACGACGCCGAGGAATTGCGGAAACTGCTTAATGACTTGTGCGGCGAGCGGGTGATTAAAGAGTACGTGCCATATTACCCTTACTGGCGATATTGGTATGATACAACCCCTATCCCTTGTGTAACCACTTGGGTTCCAATGTATACTGCTGGTGGAAGTTGCACTATTGACGGCAATACGGGTAATGTGGCGGTAGTGGGCGATAACATTCAAGTCAGTTATTGCATGTCTTAAATAGACTGTATAGAAAACCACACATCAGGTTAAATCAGGATGAATCCCACTGGCAAGGGTGGATTTAAGGAACACCCCGAATTAATCAACAAAGGCGGGCGGCCTAAAGACGTATTTACCCCACTCCTTGCCAAGAAATACGCCGATACCGTGTGCGCTCAAGAGGTGGTCGATAAACTGCACGAGCTGGCCGCCGATGGCAACATGACTGCTATCGCCTATATCGTAGACCGATTCTTGGGGAAACCCCGGCAGGCTGTGGAAGTGAGCGGCGGGGACGAACCTGTAGGACTTATCTTTGTTAACCCTGGAGAGACTACCGAAACTACATCTCCTACCCCGTCAAGCTGACTTTATCCACTCGCCGGTCAAGTACACGGCCTACGTGGCCGGACTGGGGAGCGGGAAGACGTTCGCCGGATGTGTGAAGGCACTGAAAAAGTGCGCTCCCGGTCAAGATGGGATGATAGTAGCGCCTACGTTCCCCATGTTGCGGGACGTGACGCAAAAGACGTTCTTCGAACTACTGGAAAAGGGGAACTACCCCTATACGTTCAACAAGGCGGAGAACAGCGCCAACGTGTTCGGCGCACAAGTGTTGTTCCGCAGCGCGGACGAGCCAGACCGCCTGCGCGGCGTGAATCTGAACTGGGCCTACGTGGACGAGGCGGCTACCATCCACACCGAGGATGTCTGGCGTATCATCTTGGGCCGGTTGCGCGAAGGAACACAGCCGCAAGCATGGATAACCACCACCCCGGCGGGGTTCAACTGGGTCTACAAGTACTGGGTAGAGCGGGGGAACAGTAACTACGCGCTGTTCCATTCCTCCACAAGGGATAATAAGTACCTTCCCGCTGAGTACCTTGCAGACCTTGAGGCGAACTACGCCGGGGAGTTTGCCAAGCAAGAGATAGAAGGCGAGTTCGTAGCATTTGAAGGGCTGGTGTATCTGGAGTTCAGCCGGAATCAGCACATCTATCAAGACCGACCGTTACCGGAGAGTTGGCCGAGGGTTCGCGGGATTGACTTTGGGTACACCAACCCGTTTGTGTGTCTGTGGGGTGCGATAGACGAGGACAATAGGCTATTTATCTACAAGGAGCACTACCGGCCACGGATGCTGGTCAAGGAACACGCCGCCATCATTAACGCCGAGAACCACCACTACTTGTGGACGGTGAGCGACCATGACGCGCAGGACCAGGCAGAGTTGAAGGCGTGCGGGATCTACACACGCAACGCGCAGAAGGATGTGATACTTGGCATCCAGCGCACCAAGGCGCGGTTGAAGGTACAAGCCGATAACTGGCCACGGCTACTGATCAACGAGCGGTGCATCAACACTATCAAGGAGTTTTCATCCTACCGGTGGCAAGAGAGCAAGGAAGGCCGGAACGACAAGGAAGAGCCGGTCAAGGAGAATGACCACTGTTTTGTAGGTAATACCGGCATACTGACCTATAATGGATACCGACAAATAAAAGACATACGAGCCGGCGATTATGTATTTACAAGTAACGGTTTCCATGAGGTATTACGTTGGCATGATAACGGAGAAAAAGAAGTAAAAGAATACCAGGTCAATGGCAATCGTCTGGAATGTACGCCGAATCACAAAATTATAACCGGGCAAGGGGATATCAAAATAGACCTCTTGACGCAATACGATACACCTTGTATATTAGATTATAAGGAGTATCTAAGATGCAAGTTGAAAGAGTTGTTTATCGCGGTATCGAGTTTCGGCGTTATCCGGAAAGCACCAGAAGAAAAGATAGAGTCTATTTCGTTCCAGGCGGACAGCATATTAAGAAAGGCATTCTCAGTTTACATCGATACAAATACGAATGCGAAGTGGGGCCGATTCCGGAAGGTTTTGTTGTTCACCATAAGGATGACAATCCATCTAATAATGCGATTGGAAATCTTGTCCTTGTGGCTGAACCTGAACATGCGTCGATGCATTCCAAGGAATACCATAGAAACAATAAAGAAAAAGCTAAGAAACACTTGGAAGAAATCAGACCTCTGGCAAGTAAATGGCACCGTAGTAAAGTCGGACGAGCATGGCATAGTAAACATGCTTTGGCATCTACGATGTTTGGTAAACGCATCAAAAAATATTGTATTACTTGCGGTAAGGAATATCAGGGACAAGTCGGGAACATGCAAAAGTTTTGCAGTAACAACTGCAAGACAATTTGGAGACGAAAGAGCGGAAAAGATAATATCCAAAAGACTTGTGCGGCCTGCGGGAAAGAGTTTACGATTAACAAATATTCAGGAACGAAATGCTGTAGCCGCAAATGTGCGTCACGTTTACGATTTAACCGTTAATAAACAGCACGAGTATTACGCTAATAATATTCTCGTTCACAACTGCATGGATACTATCCGCTATATGGTGATGGAGATGGACAACGTGCGTGGTAGGGTGACAGAACACGCGTCGGTGCTGGGGTTATGAGAGATATTACCGACCTAACCAAACCCAAACCCCCGCAAGCCGAAGCGGACAAGGCGCGGGAACTGACTGAGCGCATGAACGCACTGATAGACGAGTCCGATAGGGAACTGATTAACACGTGGCACCCGCACCGTAGGCGGCGGGTGTGGCCTAAAGGGATAAGCAAGTGAAGTACGTACAGAAAGACCTGGCCGGCGCTCGGTTGTCGGCAAAAGATATCGAGACTATCCTCCAAGAGTTCGACTTCAAGGTATTCGTCACCAACCAAGCCTACTACGAGGGAAACAACGCCTATATCTTGAGCCGTGAGCCGCCGGATGAGAACGCGCCGAATAACAAGGTGCCTATCCCCTACGCTCGGAAGATTATCTCCACCGTGGCCGGCTACATGTACAAACCCGGCCTCATCACCTACTCAAGCGAGAACGAAGGGTACCTTGAGACGCTCAAGGACATCTTCGACAAGAACCGGGAACCCATCGAGACGGCACAGATAGGCATCGAGGCCAGCATCCACGGGGTAGGGTACGAGCTGCACTACACTGACAAGGTGGAAGATGCGGAACTTGGACCCGTGGCTATCCCCCGGTTCACCAAGATACCCGCCGAGCGGGTAGTGCCTATCTATGACTACAAGGTAGAGCCGGAGCTTGTGTGCGTTCTGTATCACTACTTCATCGGCGAGACGCAACACGTCTACGTCTACTACATGGACGTGGTGCAACACTACCAGCGCGAGGCCGAGGGCAAGATGCTGACGCTGACCGAGGAAACGCCGCACTTCTACGGTCGGGTGCCATGGGTGATGTACCTAAACAACGAGGAGCGGGTAGGGGACTTTGAACCGGTTAAACCCTTGATAGACGCCTATGACGTTCTCATGTCCGATAGCATGAACGAGTTCGACCGGTTTGCATGGGCGTACCTACTGCTCAAGGGATTCTCGCTCACGGATGAGGATGCGAAGAACATCAAATGGAAACGCGCCTTTGAAAACCTTGACGTGGACGATGCGGTGCAGTTCCTAACCAAGGACATCAACCATGAGTTCATCGCGTTCATGGCCGAGTGGATACGCCGGGAGATACACAAGCAGTCCCACGTCCCAGACTTCCTTGACACCATAAGCGGCACGGCACAATCGGGTGTGGCTATTAGCAAGTTGCTCTATGACTTTGAGTTTATCGCGGCGACCAAAGAGGCATACTTCCGTGATGCGCTCACTGACCGTATCCGGCTGATTGACGGGGTGCTCCAAGTCCGGGATGGCAAGCGCGGGCTACCGGAAGAAATCGAGATCGAGATGCACCGCAACAAGCCGATGGACATGCTGGAGAACGCTCAAGCTTTCACCGCCTTCTCGGGGCATATCAGCGAAAAGACACTGATAGAAACCTTTGCGCCTTTCGTCAAGGATGCGGATGCGGAACTGGAGCAGTTGCGCGGCGAGCAGGAAGCGCAGGCGCAAGTAGACCTTGACAACTTTGAGGCGCGTGCTGCGCTCATGCCGAAACAAGAGGAACCGGTTGAGTAGTTGGCGAGCGCCGGCGGAACCGGTAGACATGCGGTTCATGCGCCAGGCGTACACTGGTAGCGAGTACGCGCAGTTTGTGTGGCGCTCGCCGGCCTGGTTGTACGAGATACTTTATCACGCCGTGAGACGATGCGAAAAACGTGAGTCGAATGAATGACACGCGATTTGAAGAAACTGGAGGATTGGGTTGACCGCCGCCTCTGGTTGGGAGTGACCCGCACCGAACGCAAGATACTGATTAACTACAAAATCGCGCTGGATGAGATACGGAAGGAACTATCCAAGGTATACGAGAAGTACGCCAAGGGCGGGGTGCTGACTCATGCGGAGATGACCAAGTATCACCGTTTGAAGAACCTCCACGACCAGATAACAGGCATCATGGGGCCGACATTATCCAAGAATGGGAAACTGATCGAGCGGTTGTCCGAGGTGCAGTACGAGGAATCCTTCTACCTCCACGCATGGGCGATAGACCAGTCCACGGGGGTGTCCGCACGGTGGGGGTTGGTGAGCGAGAAGATGATAGAGCAGGCGGTCAAGGCTCCCGAGTGGCGTTCGCTACAAGAAATAGCCATTCGCACCTTGAAGCAGGATGCCATCGTGAAGATGGACCGCACCATAGCACAGGGACTTATCCAGGGTTTCAGCTATGAGAAGATGGCCAAGACTATCAAAGTGGACGTGCTGGAGAAAAGCGCTGCGGCGGCACGCAGGATAGCGCAGACCGAGGGGCACCGCGCCATGGTACTGGGCCAACTTGACAACTATGCCAAGGCCGAGGACTTGGGGCTGGAACTCAAATACGTATGGGATGCTACCCTTGACGACCGGACCCGACCGTCGCACGCCGAGATGGATGGCAAGGTAGCCGATGAGAATGGCATGTTTCATACCTCCTGGGGATTGGTGAGTGGGCCTGGCCTTGAGGGGCCACCGGAAGAGGTTATCAACTGTTTCCCCGGTGACACAGTTATCTATGGGCAACCGCAGAAAGTATATAGAAGGTGGTACGAGGGAAAGTTAATTACTCTGATGGCGGCGGTAGGCACGAGGTTGTCCGTCACCCCAAATCACCCAATACTCACGGGGCGCGGGTGGTTGCCTGCGAAAGCGATTCAAAAGGGCGACTATATAATCTGCGGCAGATTCGGTAAGCCAATGTCTCTTGTTGATGGCGATGTACAGAGGATGCCAACCAGCATCGAGAATGTCTTCATGGCGTTGTCGCAATCGAGACTTACCGAAAGGATGATTGGTGCTGACACTCAATTCCACGGCGATGGGATGAGCGGCGATGTCGATGTTGTATTTGCCGACAGGCAATTGGGGTTGATTAAGGATTCCACGGACAGTGAGCCAAGCACTGAGTTGGAGTTCGCCTTTGCCAATTATACGGCACCTTCGATGCGCTCGGAGAATCAACTCCTCTTCGGACCGCTTCATTCCGCGCACGGCAGCATGGGCAGCAGCGGAGAGCCTGGAACGCTCGGCGGGGCTGGTCTGCGCCATTCTGACAAACATGGACTCACTGCGATTACGGATGGGGATTCCATTCTCGATAAGAATACGAGTGATAACTTGCCGGCAGACATGGAAACGTTCGGCAAGCTGCTTAACCGAGATGGATTGTTCGGAATAGAGTTTTGCGAGGTAAGCAGTATCGATAATCGTGATTTTTCTGGACATGTATATAACCTCCAGACTCCAGACGGATATTATTATGCGCAGAATCCCGAGAATGTCAACGGCATTATGGCTATTGTTGCAAACTGCCGGTGCCGTGTCACTGGTGAGATAGCCGGCTACGAGCCTAAGACGCGCTGGGCACGTAACGCCGAGGGCAAGGGCGAGCTGGTGGAGTGGACTACGTTCAAGGATTGGGCGCAAGAACGCGGGTTGAGCAAGAACATTTACGGCAAGGAATATAGATGAGTAACTATACTCGAACAGTCAAGCCGAGCGGTGGAGACAGCACATCTCTGGCCGATGCCATAGCCGACTGCGTTGCTCTGGGTGCGGATCTGACCACGGATTGCTGCGGTACTGGTTCTGCGGGCATACTTACCATTTCCATAGAAGGCGACTGGTCTGGGGGAGCAGATACTACAGCGGCTACTTTGAATGGTTTTACTACCAGTACAGATTATTATATCAAAATAGTTACCAATTCCTCAAATCGTGCTGCGGCTGCCTCTTGGGATACTTCTAAATATATTCTAAATGGGGGTGCTTCTCATGCTCTGACGGTCATGGATAACCATGTATGGATAGATGGATTACAAATGACCGGTGATAATACAAAATATTCTATTTACGTAAATACAATCTCCGCTGGTTCTTGGTTGAAAATTAGTAATTGCAGAATGGCTTCTTCTTACGGCATAGTATTGTGGGATGCTGATATAACTGCATATATTTGGAACTGTATTTTTAATGGCAACAACCGAGGAGTGTATGTTTCAGCCGGTAATGCATATATTTACAATTGTACTAAATACGGTGGCGTCACTGATGGGATAGAGTTTGATGCGGGAACGCATACACTGAAAAATTGTGTTGTATTCGGTAATGATGATGATTTTGATACTACCGGGGCTACTGTAACCATCGACCATTGCGCTTCTGACGATGGTGATGGGGATAATGCCCTCGCACATGATGCAGATTGGTCAGATGACTTTGTAAATGCTGCAAGTGGTGATTTTACTATAAAAACAGGTAGTCAATTAATTGGTGCTGCCGTTGTTAATCCCGGGAGTGGACTGTTTTTGGATGACATTCATGGTTTGACACGAGGGACGGCTTGGGATGCGGGAGCTGACCAGTTGGCTACGATTGGTGGTTCAAGCATAGTTCCACAAAGCATGATGCAGTATATGCGGATGAGAAATAATTAATGGCGATAATTACTACTGATAGTCTTAGTTATGCGGATGTTGCTGCTGCTGTAGCATCTGCCTCATCGGGAGATACCGTTATATTGCCTGCTGGAACTGCGACTTGGAACAGTACCTTATCAATTAATAAAGCTCTTGATATTTATGGTGCTGGGATAGGACTTACAAATATATTAAATGGTCAAGCTAGCACATCTGCATATTGTATTGCCATCACGGTACCTGATGCCGATGTGGAAAATCCATTTCGAATACATGGGATGAGTATTGATGGTCAATGGAATGGATGTGGTATTTATATTTCGCGTGCTTATTCAGCTTCATTAGGTTGGGTATTGGCAAAAAATATTCGCATTTATAATATAAAGTTTATAGAATGCAAGTCGCGGGCTATCGAATGGGGATTATTGGCGCTTGGATTGGTTGATAATTGCACTTTTTATGATTGCTGGCAGTCAGGTGGAGTTTATGGTGCATTTTGGAGATCATGGGATCAATCTATAATTCCACTATCGCTTGGTTCGGAATATGCTGTCTATTTTGAAGACAATACGATAATAATCACTGGCACAATAGGAGTAGAAACTGTCATCAGTGGTGGACAAGGCGGAAGATATGTTTTCCGACATAATACTATAAATTGGTTAGCCGATCAGAATTTATATATGCAAATATGTGACGCTCATGGAAACCAAGCAGTAATCGATGCGACTACAGACCCAAGTTCGGCAAGTAGTACGGGGAATCATCGCGGAACGGTATTTACAGAGATATATGAAAATACTATTACTCAAACCACTTCATTTACGAGAGGATTGAGATTTTTTTATCATCGGGGCGGTATATCGATTGTATTTAATAACACACTCAATTTATATGCTGGTATATCTTTAGATTGGACTATGTATGAAGAAGATGGCCCTGGACGTTTTTCATGGTTAGAAACTTGGCCTGGATATGATGGGATATATAATACTTATTGTTGGAATAATCTAAGAAATACAACTGAAATTGTGCCCGAGCCGACATCGAGTAGTGCTGCTTTTATACAGGAAGATCGAGATTATTTTTTACTAAATGATTCATTCGACGGTAGTTCGGGAATAGGCGTGGGTTTATTGGCAGCGCGACCAAGCTCTGGCTTGGCTACAGCATCAGGTCATGTTGATACTTGGTTAACGGCGAATTATCCTAATGACTCCGGGGGGCGCAATCATCCTGGTGGCGGTGTTGGATATTTTGCGACAGATGCAGGTCCACAGGGAACATTGTATAGAGCGACTGATTCTTCTACGTGGGAAACATATTATACGCCTTATACTTATCCTCATCCCTTGCGAGATATTGAATTTGAACCCGATGCTTATATTAATGAAAATATGTCAGTAGATGATACAACGGCGAATACATATACCTCACCGCCTTCCTTTGGCGCACCGAGCCGATTCACGCGAGCTAACTATTAGGAGTTATATATGTTTTTGAAACAAGGCACCACGGTCATCGTGGCGGGTCCGTTTGTCAAGACAAGCGATGGCAAGACTCTCAGCACGGGTGAGACGCTATCCACGGCCAAGGTGAAGTTGTCGAAGAACGGCGCGGCCTTTGCGAATAAGGCGTGTACCAACGCAAGTGTATACTCCGCGCACGGGTTCTACCGCATTTTCCTGACCACAGCGGATAGCGGCACGCCTGGCGTGCTCGTGGTGTCGGCGTTGGCCACGGCCTGCCTGCCGGTGTTCCTCAACATGAACGTGGTCAAGGCCAATCCCTACGATAGCATCATCATCGGGTCGGATTACCTGGACGTGAACGATGGGACTCCGGTCAAGAACACCGCTTTCAACAACATCGAGTTCCTGATGGTCGGCAGCTCTGACCACTACACTGGGAAAACCGGCTTGACGGTAACTGGCGAGCGGAGTCTGGACGGGTCCACTTTTGCGGCTTTGTCTACTGATTCGGCGATTGCGGAAGTAGCCAACGGGATCTACCAGTTGGATGCAGCGGCGGCGGACATGAATGGTTCTATCGTGACTTTCCGCTTGAAATCCACAGGAGGTTCGGACGATACCTTTGTTACTGTGAAAACCGTGACCAGGTAACGTTATGCTGTGGTACTCGGCGTTCCAGGCCGCACGTGCGCGGGTAGCGCCGTGGTTGGAATATAGCATAGCCAGGGCGCTAGTATCGGGGACGGTATCCGAGACTGCCACGGTTAGTGATACTGCGGATGGTGTAACCGAGTTATATGCAAGCGTATCAGATAGCACCACATTAAGCGATGTTGCCGCTATACTACAAGAAATAGGCATCACGCTCAGCGAGACAGTTACCCTATCGGAAACTGCCGGCCTGGATGGGATTCTTGATGAGGCGGTCGTTGAAGGGATAACGCTTAGCGATGCCGGCCTTGCGGCACTGATTCAACTACCGTCAATATCGGAGAGTGTAACGGTATCCGATAGCGGCGCGGTATCATGGATTTTGGATGGTCATGTATCCGAGACGGCTACGCTTGCGGATACGATTGACAAGTATTGGGCGCTATTGGGGGATATCTCCGAAAGCGCGTCATTCGATGATGCAGCCTACCGGGTATACTCTGGGCGGCTGAAAATAGTATTCACGGGCAATCGTGCTTCAGTGACATTCACGCTCGGTCATCCTAAGGTAGTAGCGACTGCCACCGAGCCGACAATAACCTTTACTGCCAGCCGGCCTACACTGGTTGTCAATGGCAAGACGCCGATAGTAACGGCGAGTTGAGGAGTAGAGTATGGGTAAGAGTATTGCGCCGCAGGGTAAAGTCAAACTGGGCGGCATCTTTATCGCGGAGTGCTATGACAAACACGGCAACTTCAAGTGGGATTCTCGTAGCACCAACCTTGTCACGGACCAGGGACTACAGAACATGCTGGATGTGACGTTTACCACGGGCGGCACCAAGCAGGGTACTTGGTACCTGGGGTTGACTTCCACGGGTCCGACGTTTGCCGCCGCCAACACGATGGGTACGCACGCATGGACAGAAAGCACGGACTATGCGGAAACCACGCGACCTGCATGGACGGAAACCCGCTCCAGCCAGACGCTAACCAATAGCGCGGCTAAGGCCACCTTCACCATTAACAAGGATAGCGCCAAGTTCGGCGGTGCGTTCTTGTGTTCTACAAAGGCTCGCGGCACCACGAAAGGCATCATCATGTCGGGGTCTGCGTTCTCCGGTGGTGACAAGACCGGGGACAGCGGAGACAAGTTGCAAGTGACCTATACCTTCGCCGCAGTAGGAACTTAATATGCCTACGCACTTGAGCACGGCGGCTAATGAGGAAGGCACCTACGTCATCACGGTATCGTGCAAGAACGCTACCGGGGGCAAGGTGACTCCCAATAGTTGCAAGTGGAAACTGATTGACGAGGACGGCAACCATGTCAACAGTCGTACTCTATCCACGATTGCCGTTGCGTTGTCCACGGCCATGAAGATTGTGCTGTCGTCAAACGACTTGGCGCTCCCTGATCCGCAGAAGCCGAGGCGCACGGTGACTATCGTGGCAAAGTATACGGGAAACGAGGGTACAAGCCTGCCGCTGACGGACGAGGTGACATTCAACATCGTCGGTCTGCGAGGCATAACCTAAGCGCATAGCCGCTTAATCTTAGGCCGCCACAAGGCGGCTTTTTTATTGGAGTTTACATGGACGAACCGAAACCGGATGCCGGGAAACCTGACCAGCAGCCGAAGGAAACGTCGCTGGCCGAACAGTTGGCCGCGATGAAGGCGGAGATTCAGAGCGACTTCGACAAGAAGTACAAATCACAGATGGATGGGCTGAACCGTCGGAACACAGAGCTTGAGAAAGAACTGGAGTCCGAAAAGAAAGCTCACATGAAAGCCGAGGAACGGCAGGAGTACGAGCGCAAGCAGTACGAGCAGAACATCACCGACCGGGAGGCCGCTTTACAGAGGCAGACCACGGAGTTTCATAAAATGCGCCTGCTTGCCAAGTACAACCTCGATGAGAGTTTCATGCCGCGAATCCAAGGCGAGAAACCAGAGGAAATCGAGGCGGACATCAAAAGCCTGCTGACCTTCCTCGATAGCAAATACGTTAATCCCAAGATTAACGAACGACTGGCCTCCGGTCCCAAGCCTGCCGCACCCGCAGCGGCGGCCTCGGCTGGTGCTGGAGAATCGCCAGAGATGATATTAAAGAAAATCGCTGCGATGCCAACCGATGATTTTAAGCGGTGGCACAAAGAACACCCCGACGATTGGAAAGCACTGTTGGGGAAATACAACGAACCTGTGATGTCAGGTTAAGGGGCATATATGTCTATTAGAAACTTTGCTCCGACGATTTGGTCGACTCGTATCCTGAGCCGGCTGAACGAGGAACTTGTGTTCGGCAAGGTCTGCAACCGCGAATATGAGGGACTCGTGTCCGCCTATGGTGACACGGTGAAGATCAATGAAATCGGGCCGGTGACTATCCGCAGTTATACTCGCGGGAGCACCTCTGATATTACCTGGGAGTATCTGACCGATGCTCAGAAGGAATTGAAAATCGACCAGGCCAAGTACTTCGCCTTCCAGATGGAGGACATCGACAAGGCGCAGAATACTCCTGGCGTGTTGGCCGAGGCTACTGATGAGGCGATGTGGGGCCTGCGGAACAACATCGACGAGGCGATTGCCGCGAAGTACACCGAGGCGGGTATCACCGTTATCGGTACTTCCGCCACCTCCGGGCAGGATGTTTCCTCAAACGTTCTGATTCGCTGTTTCTCTAACGCGCAGTGGAAACTGGACGAAGCCAACGTGCCGCAGGCCGGCCGGTGGATGGTAGTTCCGCCATGGTTCGCGCAGAAAATGGTGCTCGCGGGCATCATCCGCAACACGGACAACTCGGCTCAGATTATGTCTGGCCGTGCGCCTGTGAACTTCATGGGCTTTAACGTATACGTGAGCAATAACGTCTCCGGTGGTGTGCCGGCGGCTGATAACTGCAAGATCATGTGCGGCTACTCCGGGACCATCGCGCTCGTGGTTCAGCTCCTGAACGTGGAGGCCGTGCGGCCTGCCAAGCAGTTCACCGACTTGGTGAAAGGCTTACTGGTCTACGGCATCAAGGTGGTGCGCCCGAACACTCTGGGCGTTCTGTACGTGGACTACACTGCTGAGTCTTCCAGCACGATCTACGGTATCTAACGGGAGGGTGATGGTATGGCTCGTAACAAACTTAGCCCTCTGTTTCTGACGACTCGCGATAGCACCTCGCAGAAGACCATGACGGAATGGTGCGCGGTGGATACGGCTACAGGTTGTTACATCGACCTGACCGGGTATAAGGGTGACAAGGTTATCCTTGCCATCTGCAAGACCGCTACCAACGTCGCCGGAACGACCGCGACTCAAATTAGGATTCAGTGCTGCACTAATCAGAAGTTTTCTGGATATGGAAAGGGCGACCTTGAAATCCGGGGGACTTCCAACGTGGCGGCTACGAATTTTAAAGGTCAGTTTTGCGGACCGTTTGACCTGTCGAGGTTCAAGGACTCGAACGAACGGATTAATATTAACTGCACCAAAGGAACAAATGTCGGTTGGATTGGTGCGATCATAATTGAATAACGACACACGGGCCGGGGGGAAACTCCCAGCCTTTTCACGGGAGTAGGTATGGCTGCAAAAGCTGGGACTCTGTTGAATATGAATAAGAGTTCCTTGAACAGCACGACCCCTGCCTACCTGACCTTTGCCACTTTGACTACGGCGGCCAGCTCGGGAGTCTACTTTGACCTCACCGGGTACAAGGCCGACCGTATCATCATCGTGGCGGATATTACGGCGAGCAACGTGGCCTCCGCCTCGGCGCAGAACCGTATCAAGGTCAATAAGGGCAGCACGGTCATCAAGCTGTCAAACCATCTGACGGGTGCGCTCACCGCTCAGTTTACCTCGAACCGCGCTTCTTCCAAGCGGCTGGCGTTCATCGGGCCGCTGGAGGTTAGCCGGTTCAAGGATTCCAACGAGCGCATTACCATTAGCTGTTCGGCTGCCGGGTGCAACGTCAAGGGCATCTCGGCTATCTTGATTGAATGACATGGGCGGGGCAACCCGCCCAATTTTACAAGTGAGGTGATAGTGGATACAAGCACGAGCGCGGCAAGTACCGCACCGAAGAAGATGAGAAAGATTGCCATTTGCGGCACGGCGGAATCACTTCCGATGGCTCCGTATGAAGATAAAGAGTTTGAGATATGGAGCATATCCTGTGCGTTGACCTATCCTGCCTTCAAACGATGGGACAGGTTATATGAGATGCACGACCGGGAATACTGGTCGCTTCCCGACGTGAAGGACCGGTTACTCAATAAGGCCAAGTGCGAGATTTGGATGCAAGAGGCATACCCGGAAATACCTGGCAGTAAGAAGTATCCGCTCGATGAGATTAGCAAAGGGTTCCACCGGAACTTCACGAATAGCATAGCCTACATGATAGCCCATGCCGTGTATGAAAAGGTCGGGCATATCGCGTTATTCGGCGTTCACATGGCGGCGGATGAGGAATACGGATACCAGTTGCCGTGCTGCGAGTTCTGGCTTGGTATCGCGGAGGCGAATGGTATCTCGGTGCACGTGCAGGGGCCAAGTGCTGTTTTACAGTGTCGCTATCTGTACGGATACGATAAAGAGTGGAAAATGAAACGCGACCTTGCGAATCGCAAAGATGCGCTAAATCAGGGATTGAAACAACTTGAGCAGCAACTGGAACAGGTCAAGCAGAACTACTACCAGCAACAGGGCGCGATAAAAGACGTAGAGTTTCTTGAGAGGTCAATAGCATGAACGAGACAGCGATTATAGGGCAGTTGGCCATGGCGAACAACCTGGCCAAGTGCAAATATTTATCAACGGGGGCGCACACGTTTACTGCCACTTCCACGGGGGCGGCGTATCGGATTGTGGGCCTTACCAGTTGGGTAGCCAAGAGCATGACAAACAGCGCGTGGGTAAGTGCTGCCGCGCTCACCTCTGCCGATACGCTGGCTGCTAATTCTGAAATTACTGGCAAGATAACGGCTATCACGATTGTGAAAGGCCGGGCCGTGGCCTACATGGCGAAAGCGGCGGCTTTCCTGAGCTAAGTCTATGCCGTATCGGTCGGCTAAACAAAGAGCATTTATGCATGCTCGGCATCCCAAGATAGCGGCCAGGTGGGACAAAAAGTACGGCGGGAAGATACGTCCGAAGAAAAAGAAAAAGGGTAAGTAAATGGCGCTCATTACCAGAGACGAGGTAAAGTATCTGCTCAACCTGACAGATACCACCTACGATATACGCATCGATACGCTTATCCCTTACGTGCAGGATGACATCTGTACCTACCTCAATACGTTCTTCCAGGATGGCTACATCTACCGGGAATCGGGGAGCGCGATTGTGATTACTCGCGGCTCGACGACTACCGGGACCGCCGACCCGGATGAAATCACCGACGATGATTCCTACTTCTTGCAGAAGGGGTTCCGCTCGGGCATGGATATCTGCATCGAGGGTGGGTATTCCAACGTCGGGGTGCATCATGTAGTGACAGCAGCGGCGGGTACGTTGACGCTATCTTCCACGGGCGCGGTAGAGACGCAAGACCCGAATAGTACATCAGAGAATAACTATATAGGCACCTTGCGAATATCGAAGGTGAACTGGCCGAAGGCGCTGAAACGGTATGCCGCGCAGATGATATGGCACAACATCACCAGCAACAAACCACGCGGTGCTCTGAGTGAAACCATCGACGACTACTCGATTACCTATGCGCCACTGGACAGCGGCGGGTATCCCGAGGAAGTGCTGGCCGGCCTGAAGAAGTTCAAGAAGGCGTCTTTGCGATGATTGACAACTACTACACCGAGAGCATCAGCATAATGACCCGCACCACCTCGACGGGCTGGAATGATGAGGTGGCTTGGTCTACATCGGCGCTGGTAGACCCATTCCTCGGCGCGATTAACCCCATGGGCGGGCATGAAGTGCTGGCTGAGGATAAAAAGACGGTGCTCGCGGATTGGAAACTGTTCTGCTCGGACACGGTGAACTTTTACGAGCGGGACCACTTGAAGTGGAGCGGAAAAACGTTTGACGTGGTGTTCATTAAGGACACGTTTAACTTTGGACATCATAAGAACGTGCTATTGAAGAAACTCGATGGCTGACACAAAGCATCCCTGGACAAATACAGACTGGAACACGGCGTTTGATGATGCGATTACCAAGGGACTAACCGCTATCGGTATCGCTTTATCCGGCCTTGCATCGAGGAAAGCGCCAGTGAAAACGGGCCGTTTGGCGGGCAGTATCACGTATGCTGTTCATGGGCAGAAAGAAGATGCAGCGAGCATACCGCAGGCGCCGGCCAAGCGGGATGATGTCGTGAGCATGCCGGCCACATTTCATACGCTCTATGTGGGAACGAATGTCGAATATGCGCCATACGTTGAATATGGATACAAAGTGCATGTCCGGGGTGGGTTCTGGCGCAAGGAAGGCCGGCGGTTTCTGACCGAAGCATTTGACGAGAGCAAGAGCAAGTTCCAGGGGACACTAAACAAGGCGATTCATGCGGCGGTGCTAAAACATGGCAAGTAGTTATATCGAACAGGCTATCATGTATGACCTGAAATCCTCGACGGCGGTGCATGATGTTGTAGGTGACAGGGTGTTTTTCATACAAGCCGAGCAGGATGTTACCAAGCCTTTCTGCGTGTACTCCGTAGTATCTGACCCGCACACGCCGATGTTCTTTAACTCATCGGATACCGGGCAGGCGCGGGTACAGATAAATATCATAGATGATAACCGCTTCGATGCACTCAAGGCGGCCACGGCGGTGCGGAATCGCCTCGACAAGTATGCTACCACGATGGACTCGATGACGATATATACACTCAACTGCACGGGTATCATTACCTTCCCGGTTGAGGAAGAAGAAGGGATATTCCAGGCTACCTTTGATGCGCTGGTGCAATACAAGGACGCCTAAATCAAGGAGAAGATATGGCTATTCGTAATGGATGGGACGGGGCGCTGTACGTCGGAACTACCAGCGCAAGTTCGGAGGTGGCGAACCTCAATAGTTGGACCCTGAGCTGGACCGGGGATGCGCTGGAAAAGACATGCTTTGGCCAAAATGACCGGACATATGACCCGGGGGAGCGCAGCGCCGTTGTGGACTTCGCCGGTTACTACGAATCCACCAAGGCCGGCCAGAAGTATTTTGTCGATTACATGAAGGGCAACGCTACCAATACCGCCGTGACGGTGTACTGCTACTACAAGCGCACCACGGCTCGGCTCGGATTCCGTGGCTCTGGGCCGATTACTGCGCTCACTATCGGCGGTGCGGTGGATGGGTTGGTACCTATCTCGGGGTCGGTGCAGATTTCCGGCGGCATGAGCACGGTGTAAGGAGTACAACATGGCTATCAAAAAGGGATGGGACGGTGCGCTGTATATCAGCACCAACGAAGTGGCCGCGCTCAATAGTTGGACAATTAGCTGGACTGGCGACGCGCTGGAGAATACTGCTTTCGGGGCAGACGACCGGACCTATGCTCCGGGTCTGCGGAGCGCGGTAGTGGATTTCGCCGGGTACTACACGACTACCGGGACGGCTAACGTGGCGCTGACCAATAATTTCCGCTCCACGGCTACCAACTCACTGACTACCGTGACTTGTCTGGTCAACCGGACTGCCGGCTCAAAGTCAGGCTGGAAGGGTTCGGGACCGATTACCGCGCTCACCATCGGCGGGGCCGTTGACGGCCTGGTGCCGTTCAGTGGCTCGATTCAGATTTCCGCCGGACTCGCTACGTATTCAAGTTAAGGAGGATTTGTGAAGATTAATATTTCCAATAAGTACACTTACATCCCGAAATGGAATGGCAACCGCAAACTCCCGCCCGAGGAACAGGTATCGGTCGAGTACCGATACATGACCTGCGAGGAAGAGGAGAAGTATAGCCAGTTCGTGCCTAAGTACAAAGGTGCGAATCGGGATGAAGTGGAACTGGAAATAAAGACCAACGCAAATGAGATATGGGATATCTGCGTCTCCAAGGTAAGCGGCCTAACGGATGAAGCGGGCAAGGAATTGACCGACCACAAGGCCGTCCGCAAGGTGCCAGGTACCTATGGGCTGATTACCGAGCTTGTAGGCATTATTCGTAAAGGCATCGGCGAGGAAGAGTCAAAAAACTGATGATAGCCTTCTGTCTTTGGGCAGAAGGCTTTTCAGAACCCAAAAAGCTCCAGGAGATGCGTGAGTACCCGCCGGGCCGGTTTGAAATCGTCGGCGGTGAATACAAGATAGACCGTTGCAAAATACCGGATTACTTCACGGATGATTTCTGGCACAACCTGACCATATGGGACCGGTGCCAACAGCATGGGTTACCACACCCGAATGGCTGGGCGGCGCATGATTCGGTTCTGCTGGCGATGCTGCAAGCATTTGATATAGCGAAAGCAAAGATAGAAAAGCAAAAGGCTGAAGAGCATGGCAATATCGGAAGAGCTAAGGGTGGAAGTCAAGGTCGCCGTAGATAAGGCGATTGCCGACTTGGACCGCTTCAAAAGTAAAACAGCGCAGACTGATGACAAGGCGCAGAAGTTTATAAAAACGGCTACCAATTGGGCGGCTTCCCTTACCGGTGTTACCGTCGGTCTTATGAGTGTTCGCAAGGCGATAGATTATGCTTTCGACGCCGCGCAAGTAGCCGCGAAAACAAATCAGATAGAGAAGGCACTCGATAACCTAGCCAAGACTTCCGGCATGACAGCAGCGGAGATTGTAAGCAATCTAAAGAAAACTTCTAAAGGCACCATCTCTGAACTGGATTTGATGCGCTCCGCATCCAAGGCCGCTCTGTTCAACCTCCCGATGAATCAACTTGACAAACTCATGGCTATCGCCAGAGCTTCGGCGACTGCGACGGGTGAATCAGTGCAATTCATGTTTGACAGTATTGTCACTGGTATCGCTCGTGGCTCGCCTATGATTTTGGACAACCTTGGGTTGACGTTGAAGATTGGTGAGGCTACGGCGGCATATGCAAAATCGATAGGGAAGACTACCGAAGAATTAACCGCCGAGGAACGCAAACAGGCCACTCTAAACGCTACGCTAAAGGCCGGCGAGGACATCCTAAAGCGGGTAGGCGATGCCACAGATGAATTGACAGACGCACAGCGGATGGATGCTTATGTGGCGGCGGTTGCCAACTTAAAAAAGGAAATCGGGACGGGACTACTGCCGGCGTATCGTGAAGTGCTCGGCGCTACCACGCAAATCGTAAACAACATGGCCGAGAGCTTGCTGATTTCCCGTGCCTTTAATAATGTCAATCGCGGTGAAGGTTCGCTTGAAGATCAGTTAATCGCCATCAATTATCAGATAGATTTGATGCGCGGCAATCTCAAAAATATGCCAACTGTTCCCACACTAGATATTCGAGGCGGAAATCTCGGGTTAACGGGTGCCAATCTAAAGGAATTGGAGAAACAGAGGGAAGCACTCTTACGGCAGAAAGCTGCGCTTGAATTGATTGAGAGCAAGAAAGCAGATGCATTAAAGGCAGCCCAGAAAAGAGCTGAAGATGAGGAAAAACGGGTTGCCGCCGCGGCGGAATATCAACTCAAATTAAAAACCGCCTACGAAAAGACGGAAGCCGGACAGAAAGAAGCCACGAAAACTGCTATTGCCTATTGGGAGGCGCAGTTAGCCAAGGGAAAGAATGTAAAGGAAATCTCGGCCATCCTTGAGGATCTCAAGAAATCCATCGAGGAAGAATCCTTTGCCATGTCCAACATGACAAACAATTGGGTCGAGGCCGGTATCGTACTTGGCAATTTGCGCGCGCCTTTGGAAGTAGCGAAAGAATCATTTGAAGCTATTGGGCAGGGATTCGGACAGGTAGGCGAGTGGAGTGCTCCTCTAGATGCCGCTTACCAATCTTTTCTTGGTATCGGACAAGGATTCGGACAGATAGGCGAAATTATAGAGGAAACCACAGAAAAGATATGGGAAAACAAAGATGCCATGCGAGCGCTTTCCCATTCTGTCAGCGATATTCTTGATTCACTCGGTACCGTCTGGTCAAATTATTATGCGGCGCAGATGGAAGGATTGGACAAGAGTAGTGATGAATATAAAAAGATAGCCCGCGAACAGGCATCAGCCGAAAAAGCCTGGGGCATCTTCATGGCGCTGATAAATACTGCCGTGGCGGTGACGAAGGCACTATCTTCCGCGCCTCCTCCTTGGAATATTGCTCTTGCTACGGCAGCGGGTATCGCGGGCGCTGCACAGGTAGCCGCTATCGCTTCTCAGCCATTACCCGCTTTGGGTGAAGGCGGTATTGTCACAAAACCCACCTATGCTCTCATGGGCGAGAAAGGGCCGGAAGCAGTGATACCTCTAAACAAGTCCAGCGGTGCCGGCTTGGGCAATATAACTATCATCGTCAACGGTTCTGTCATGGAGGAAGAAGGTTTGGCGCGAAAGCTCGGGGGCATCATCGCGAGGCAGCGCCGTGGCTATTAAAGATATCTCCGCCGCCTGGAAGACTCAAGACCGTGCCTTCACCAAATACGAGCGGGTCTATGCCGATTTCCGCCAGTACATCTATCCTCCCTACTCATCCACGCTAACCTATACCGCCATCACCTCGGCAGACAACCAGCCGGGAAGTCATAATGTCACCGGGGGATATTGTAGTTATGTGCTCCCGATGGATAGTAAGTTCACGCTATTCATCCGGTGCAAGCCGACATTCGCTTATAATGTCAGTTCCAGTCAACATCTTTGCGAATGGTATATCGATGCGACTCACTGCTTCCGGGTATATTATAGCGCCGGTGGTGATTGTTTCTATGCCTACTGGCATGATGGCGGATCGAATAGGGTATTACAAAGCGCAGTTTATACATCAAATGAAACTCTACAAACATGGCACAATTTTGCCTTTTCGATTGACTTGACGACCGGGACAACTGCCGGCTCGGCATTCTATATCAATCAAGCGGCAGTTGATACGGCCTGGAGCGGTAACACTGATGTCAAAGCATCTAATTTCCCGATATTGACATTCCGCACATATAGCGGCGGTTCGACAGCCTATTCATACACTATCAATCAGATGCGCTATATCCCTGATTATGCCGCAACTGCTGCCGAAGTAGCCAACCTATTCAAGGACGTTGAAAACGAGGAAGTAGTCTGGAACTTCAACGGCGAGGGGTGCGGACGCACGCGCTGCAATATCACCCGGCACGTAATGACCTTGGGCCTGGAGCGTAGCGTTGAGGAACCTTCCACCGGAGCGCAGGGTGCCAACCGCTTGACGGCCAAGCTCTACTCCAACGGCGGGGAGTATGCCGACGACCAGTACGCCGCCTTTGACCCGACCGCCGAACAGTTCAACGGCACCTCCGCGCAGAAGTACCTACAGAAACAAGCACGCATCGAGGCCGAGACCTGGTACGGCACGGTGTGGGAACCTATCTTCACGGGCCGGGTAGATGCTAACCTGTTCTCCCGCACCTCCTACGCTGGGGAGCTGACCACGGTGGATATCGCCGCCGAGGATAGCGTGTCGGATATCGCCCGGGAGATGAAGCGCAAGGGGAAAAGCTATGCCTCGAAAAAACTCTCCGACTCCACCGAATCTAACTCACTTATACATCTCATTACCCGGCTCGCAACTCAAAAGGATGTATACAACTACCTCGCCAACTCCAGCTTTGAGAATACAACGATTGCGAACTCTTGGGCGGTCGGGGGAGCCGGAGCAACACTCACAAGAGTAGCCACGGGGTTATTCGGTTCTTATCGCGGAGACTTGACTTATGGGACTGCAACCATGAGCGCCACGCAAACGGTCACGTTTACCGGCACCAAGAAACTGAATAAGGGCGAGACGTACAACTTCTCAATCTTTTTGAAATCCTCGGACCCCAGCACGAATACTCTGCGACTCGCCGAATGGGATTCCTCGGCCATTAACGATTACACGGAAGCCGATGCCAGCCTTGACGGGGGTGAATATTGGAAACGGTTTGACGTGTCGCACACTATCACCGATTCCGATAGCGACAGGTTGAAAGTAACCATATCCTCGGAGATGAGCGCCGGTACTGCCTACGTCACTGGCGCACACGCTTTCTCGCAAGCCAATGGGATTATCTACTGGCGTGAAGATGCCTCTTTCGGTGCGGCAGTCCCACCGATTTCCACCGGCCCGGGCGTACTTTCCATGGACGGTGCGATGCTCGTGCAGGCCGATCGGACGCCGGAGTGGTTTGTGCTGAATAACAACGATGGCGCTTCGGCAGTAGAAAGCGCGGATGATGCGGACTACGCCAGCTACGACACTGTGGGCTTTGATGTAGACGCCGTGGATGTCGAGCATCCTTGGGTATTCATCCCGGCCACGGCGAGCATTTGGGACGAATTGAAACAACTGGGTGATGCTTGCGGTGCTACTTATATTGGCATGGATTCTGCCGGCACGCTCAAGATGCGGGCGAAACTGAAAACCGGATATACCGACCCGGCGGCGCTTGAGGTAATCGATGATACCGTTGCCTCGGGCGTGGATAGCGTGCTTGAGATAGCCAAAGCCAATAAAATCATCGGGCATGGTGTATGGGTAACGGTCAGTTCCGGCATAGGCGTTATGTGGATGCTGGAAGCCTCGGCAGAGTTCATCAAGGCCGGCGGGAAACCTAAGACCACTGTGACCAACGGTTCGTATTTCCCTGACCCGACAACGTACGGCGATTTCTATGCCAAGTATGGCGAGGTGAAATAATGGCCGGCCCGTCAGCATATATCGAGAGAATGGCAGCGCAGCAGGCCGCGGCAGAGGCGGCCCGCAAGGCAGCGGCCAAGGCGAAGGCAGAGGCGATAGCCGGTTACATCGGTGAAGCCTATGGCGGGAAGAAATATAAGCCTCCGCAAAATGCTCTTGAGATGATTGGTATCCAGGATGCTGTCCTGTTTTGGGCCACGGAAAGCGGCGTTGACAACTCCACGGATGATGCTGGCAACAGCGGCTTGCATAAGACTGTATTCGACACTACTACCTATGCCGATTCGGCGCAGATAAAGCTATTGAATGATAGCGGTGCGACTCAATATCTGCGGGCCATGGCAATCAAGGCAAAGCCGGTATGGCGGCAGTCTGGCGAGAATGGATTCGCACATGATAGCTTTGTCGATTATCAATCCATATTCCATAGCGGCGAGCGGGTGTTCGAGTTCGGGAATAACTATATAGTTACCAAAGCCCAACTGGAACAGTTGGCAGACTACTATGCTAAGGCGCTCGGTGCGCTTCAGGGAAACGCCGCCAGTCCTAAGAACA
This sequence comes from Dehalococcoidales bacterium, assembly GCA_034429595.1. Taxonomy (GTDB): domain Bacteria; phylum Chloroflexota; class Dehalococcoidia; order Dehalococcoidales; family RBG-16-60-22; genus RBG-13-51-18. The sequence continues at coordinate 3,653 of DAOUGB010000113.1, read as the reverse complement.
AGCATATCTACGTGCTCTCCATCCCTGGGCGCGGGTGGCACTACGAGCCGGGGGAGTGGGTGACGGTGCAGATGGGCGGGGCGGGGGAGAAGGAATACATCGACTCGGTCTGTGAGATTTACAGCGTGTCCGTGGAGGCCGGCGCGGGGGATTTGGGGACGACGATTCTCACTCTGCGCGAGGTGGAGCAGAACTGGGTCAAGGACTCTAACGCCGTGGCGCGGTTCCTTGCGACGGGGGATCCCAAGTGGAAACCCAACAACTTCGGGCGGGTGGTGGTGGCGGCTCGGGATTACCTGGGCGTGGCTGATTACTACTGCGACGGCACGGGGGACCAGACCGAGATACAAGCGGCCATCGATTACCTCTCGGGTACGTTCAGCGGCGGCGCGGTGCAACTCACTGAGGGAACGTACAACATCTCTGCCGCCATCGAAATGAAAAGCGGTATTCTTTTATGCGGTTCTGGTGCTCAGACGATTGTCGAGAAGAATTGCGATGACTACGGACTGGAAATTGTCGGCACCTCCGGCACGGCGAAAAACAACGTCACTATCCAGGATATCCAGTTCAAAACCAATTCTGCGGATACGAACACAAAGTGGCAGATATATTTAGACTATGCCTCGGACATAAAGATTGAGAAATGTTATTTTACCGATTCCTACAGCATCGCCATTTATGTGAACTCCACTTGCACGAACTCCATCACTATCGCAGGAAATACATTCACCAACTGTGGATTGTCCCACGATGCAAACGGGGTTGTAGTTGTTCTATATCGATGCTCGGTGCTGAATAATATCTTCTTTGCCAATAAGAACTTAGGCGCTATGGTAGATTGTCCGGTCGCGGGTGGAGATGGCTCGTTAATTCAGGGCAATAAAATATATGACAACTGGGGTCGCGGGATTGCTCCCAACAATAACGTCGATATCTCCAATAACTATATTAGCAACAACGCTCAATACAATAACAGCACCTATGCTCTGGCTGGTATAGATATCTGGTCAACGGAATGGAAACGGAACAACGTCAAAAATAATTACGCCGTGGACAACGGGAATATCATCGGATGGAGTCTATGCGAAAGCACGGCAGCTCCTTTTATTATCGGTGATGCGAAATCGCTTTCCAACTGCACCATCGCTCGGAGTACGGCTCAGAAATACGACGGTTCCTATTCGCAGAAAATCACAAAGACCGCAACGGACACCGCAGAGTATCGGTTGTGCGATAACGTGAACAAGAATGACCTACACACGATGGTCGCAAATCGTGCATATGCGCTGTCTGCTTACACCTACATCATGGCTACCGGCTCTCCGCAAACTTCAGAAGTCAGTCTCATCCTTGGGTACACTACTTCCTCGGGCGGGGCATGGAATGAAACAACCGCGACACCATCCACCGGGAAAGACGCTTGGTATGTTTGCCAGACAGCGAATGTGACTATCCCTGCCGGTGCCAAAGCAGCCAAGGCTCTTATCCGAATCGCTGCACCATCTTCTACCGGGGAAGCAATCTACATCGATAACGTGCGGCTTAAACCTATTGGTATCTACAACTCGCATTACCAGAACTATCACGACACGGGTGAGAACACCTACGCCTTGGGAAATAGCTGGCAGAGTCCGGCAGCGACTACGTAATGGAACTACAAATGACAGAAAAACAGCAAGAGGAACTATTTGAGAACAGCAAACTCATCGCAAAAATGCACGCTCTACTGACCGGCAACGGCTCACCGGATACCGGCCTGGTGCATGACGTGGCGTATATCAAGAATAACATGGTCGGCAAAGAAAACTGCGAAGCATTTAGGAACTCATGTGCAGAAAAAAGAGCCATACCAACAAACCAGCGCCGCAACACCTGGCTAGTAGCCAAGGATGTGATTCTTGTACTCGTAGCCGCTGTGACACTGCTTGTGGGTGGCGGGGTGCTGCTGCGGCTCAGATGATGGAAGTCACCGAAGCATACCTTACACCTAATCAGTTCAGCCGGCCACAAATCAAACTCCGAGGTGTCTATGGGCTGGTCCTTCACTACGTGGGCAACGCCGGCACAAGCGCGCTGTTCAACCGGAACTTCTTTGAGTCCCGCAAGCACGGGAAAACCGGGTATGGTTCGGCGCATTTTATCGTGGATTTGGCGGGCGATGTGCTGGTTTGTATCCCTCCTAACGAGGTAGCCTACCACTGCGGCGAGGACCGGACACACGGCTACCTATACACTCCCTTCGCCATCGGGCGGTTCGGCTACTGGCCTAACGGGAAAACTCTTGGCATAGAGATGTGCCACCTGGACAACGCCGGCCGGTTCACCGATGAGACGCTTGCGGCTACTTCGGAACTGTGCGCAAAACTGTGCGAGCAATTCAATCTGTCGCCAACCGATGATATCTGCCGGCACTTCGATATCACAACAAAATTGTGTCCTAGAATTTGGGTTGAACATCAAGAATTATTTGACAACTTCAAGCGCGAGACACAACGGAGGCTCTTAAGCGCCGAGTGTGACCTCGGTGGAGTGTGAATCCATGTCCCAAAGGTCGAATAGATATAGCTTCTTCGGGAGTCCATCCACGTTTCAATCTTGCGAGAATAGTATGCAATTTGAGATTACACTTTTCAGACCATTCCTGAAGGCAAAATTTTTCACCATTAACTTCTACGATATGATTACTACTACTATTTCTCGCTTGTGTTTTTCTGTCTGCCCAACGGCAATTGGACGGAGAATAATTACCATCTCTATTGATTCTATCAAGACTCAATCCTTCTGGCGCTTCGCCCATATCTTTGAGAAAGTTTTCAAAGGATTCCCAGCGTTTGCAAAATCTTATTCCTCTGCCGCCATAACGATGATATTCGTTATACTTGGGATATTTACAGCGAACACGCATACTCTGCCAAATCGTGAAGGTGCGAGTATGTGTCAATCCGTGTGTGGTATTTCTTTTAATAAGAATATCTCTCGCAAGACATCCGCAACTGCGAACAAGGCTTCGTTTCAAATGAGTAGTGCGGACTTCCTTGAGATTGCCACAATCACATCGGCAAAGCCACATTCTATTTGTTCCCTTGAGACTACCCTTGGATAAAACCGTGAGACGTCCAAACTTTTTTCCAATCATGTTGCCAGAATATCCTATATCCCAAGATATGTCAATACATATTGCCCGTAGTGGCTTAAGGAATGGAGATTGAGGAAGAAAAATGAAGATAGACTCACTGGAACTGCTGAAGACGGCATGGGTGGTGGAAGCGATGCTACTGCTGATTTTCTGCTGTGTTGCCTCTGCGTGGATGCCGCTGGAGCGGTTGGAGATATTCGCCAAGCTCGTGCCGGTCATCATGGGCGGCATCGGTGCTCAGGGCGCTGCCGCTGCCGTGGGGCCGGCGGTCAAGCGTAATCAAGAGATTAAGAAAGCCGTTGTCAACGGCAATAAGAAACCTTGCAAGGAGAAAAAAGAATGAAGGAATGGACCTGGCAGAAATGGGTCGGCAAGCTGCTGCCGTTCGTGCTGGCCGTCGCTGCCGCGCTGTGGGAACTCATCGAAGGGACTCCCGGCTGGTGGCCGACTGTGGCTGCGGCGCTCACTGGTATTGTCCAGTGGATTATCGCGCTGTTCCCGCCTAAAGAACCGG